>JBEDKU010000842.1:0-15849 GCA_041172045.1 Verrucomicrobiota bacterium
GGGCTACGGCTGCATCCTCTATCGGACCCAGCTTCCCGCCGGTCCCGCGGGCCAGCTCGAGGTCGCCGCCATCGCGGACTTCGGCTTCGTCTATCTGGATGGGAAACCCGCCGGTGTCTTCGACCGCCGCCAGCCGGGTGCCAAGCTCCGCCTGCCGGATAGAAGTCAGCCGGCCACACTCGACATCCTCGTCGAGCCGATGGGCCGCATCAACTTCGGTGCCGAGATGAACGACCCCAAGGGCCTGCGCGCCCCGGTGAAATTCTCCGGCACCGAGCTGAAGGGCTGGCAGGTTTTCTCCCTGCCGCTCGATGCGAAGATGCTGGACGGACTGAAATACCAGGACGCCAAAGCCACCGGCCCCGCCTTCTGGCGCGCCACGGTGGATCTTCCAAAAGCCGCCGACACCTTCCTCGACCTCAGCGGTTGGGGCAAGGGCGTGGTCTGGGTGAACGGCCACTGCCTCGGCCGCTTCTGGAACATCGGCCCCACGCAGACGGCCTACGCGCCCGGCTGCTGGTTGAAGGAGGGCGCTAACGAAATCGTCATCTGGGACCTCCTCGGCCCCACCTCGCCGGTCATCGCCGGTCTGGCGAAACCCATCCTCGACAAGCTCCGGCCCGAGCTCGACTTCGCCGTTGGCCGCCGCCCGGAGGTCACCCTGCACCTGCCGGCTGACAAGCCCACCCACACCGGCACCTTCGCTACCGGGCCCGCCAGTCAGGACGTGAAATTCGCCACGCCCGCGAGCGGCCGCTTCTTCTGCCTGGAGTCCGTGGACGCCTACGATGGCAAGGGCTTCGCCGCCATTGCCGAGCTGGATCTGTTGGGGAAAAACGGCGAGTCGCTGAACCGCGCCGACTGGACCATCGCCCACGTCAGCAGCGAGGAGCGCACCGGCGAGGACGGCTCGGCGGAGAACGCCATCGACGGCCAGACCGCCAACTACTGGCACAGCGAGTGGAAACAAAAATCCCCCGCGCATCCGCACCGCCTGATCATCGATCTGGGGAAATCCACCACCCTCGGCGGCTTCCGTTATTTCCCGCGCCAGAGCGAGGGCGGCGGCCGGATCAAGAACTACCGCACCTACATCGGCGACTCACTCGTGGAACCCAAGTCCAACTAACCCTTACATCCTCATGAAATCCGCTCCTCTCATCTCCCTGTTATTCGCCATCGGCCTGGCCGCCGTTCATGCGGCTCCCGTCGGCGGGAACCCGATCCGCCCGGGTGAGGTCTGGAACGACACCGCGGGCAAACCCATCAACGCCCACGGTGGCGGCGTGCTTTTCCACGAGGGGGTTTACTACTGGTATGGCGAGCTCAAGGAAGGCCGCACCTACGCGCCCGCCTGCAATGTCGGCTGGGGCGGCACCCGCGTCGTGGCCGGCGGCGTTTCCTGTTACAGCTCCAGCAACCTCACCGATTGGAAAAACCTCGGCGTCGTCCTCAATTCCGTGGCGGAGGATCCGGACCACGATCTCCACTGCGACAAGGTCATCGAGCGGCCCAAGGTGGTGTATAACAAGAAGACGAAAAAATTCGTCATGTGGTTGCACGTCGACAGCATCGACTACAAGGCGGCGGAGTCCGGCGTCGCGACCAGCGATTCCCCGGGCGGGCCGTTCCAGTACCTCGGCGGCTTCCGCCCGAATGCCGGCGTGTGGCCGGTCGATGTGACGGAGGCGGACAAGAAGGGCACGCCCCTGGCCCGCGACTTCAAGGGCGGCCAGATGGCGCGCGACATGACGCTCTTCGTCGATGACGACGGCCAGGCCTATCACTTCTATTCCTCGGAGGAGAATGCGACGATGCACGTCTCCCTGCTCACCGATGACTATCTGAAGCCATCCGGGAAATACGCCCGTGTTTTCACCGGCCGCAGCATGGAAGCCCCCGCCGTTTTCAAGCGTGAGGGTAAGTATTACCTCATCGCCTCCGATTGCACCGGTTGGAAGCCCAACCCCGCGCGTTCCGCGGTGGCGGACCATCCGTTCGGACCGTGGACCGAGCTGGGGAATCCCTGCGTCGGTAAGGACGCGGAGCTGACCTTCACCTCCCAGAGCACCTACGTGCTGCCGGTGCAGGGGCGGAAGGACAGCTTCATCTTCATGGCCGACCGTTGGAAACAATGGGATCTCGCGGATTCCCGCTACATCTGGCTGCCCGTCCGGTTCGACACCGCAGGCAAGCCGTCCATCGAGTGGAGCGGCGGCTGGAATCCCGGGCTGTAGGAACCCGACGAACTGCGGATTCCTCCCGTCTGATCGTCGCCCGTTGGGAAATCCCCGTCAGCCTGGACTTGGAAATGGCCCGGGCGGGGAAAGCGGGAGTGGCTCGTTGACCTTGTTTGTTCCGCCATGTCACCGTCCTGGGTTCGCGCTTTGGCGTGCTCTTGATCAAGCAGCGGCGGCTCTCCGCCCTCTTTTCGGACCGCTGGATTCATCCGGCCTGCGAAGCGTGAGGTGGACTGGATGACCATGGAACGAGGAGGAGTGGAATGCATCGCTCGCTAGAGATGTGTTAATCGGCGAGGCCCTATTCGTCATCGGAGCGAGGACATTCATTCCGCCCGGGCGGTCCGGCGCGGAAAAATAAGACCCCGCCTGTTTCCAGACGGGGCCTCCCAACATTACGGACACACATGCAGGGAAAATTTTCACGGAGCCATGCAGATCACCTCATCGCTCCAAGGGCTTTCCAACTCGTTGGGACCCAGCGCGCGGACGCGGAAGGCATACTTTCTGCCAGAGACCAGACCGCTGAAGGTCATCGAGCTACGGGTGCCGAACTTCGCGCCGCCCCATGGTCCGGGTGCCGCCGTATCCGAATGCTCGCGGATTTCATAAATATAGGATTTCGCCTTGGGCACCGCGTGGCAGCTCACGTCGATCTCGCCGTCGTTGTTGCCCATCGTCGCCGCCATGTTATAGGGTTTGTCCATGCTCGTCGTCGGCGTGGCATCCGCCTGGATCTCGAAGGCCGCGCTCAGGATCTGTGAGGCTTCTCCCTGCGACTGGGTTTCCACATAGCTGCCGCGGCCGTTCAGGTTGCTTTCCATCACCACCCGCATCCCGTCCCGCTCCGCGCGGAGAGTCTGGAGCGCCACCTCCGCGGCGGCGATCTCATCCATCTTACCCGCATAGCTGCTATAGGCCGCGTCATACACCGCCACCGTGGGCATCGGAGTGACGAAGTTCAGATTACCCACCATCGCGTCGCGGTGGCTCTTCGCGTAGTTCTGGAGCTGTTGGAAGTCTTTGGCTTTGAGGTCGAGTTTGACTTTAGACATATGGTTATTCCTGTTTTATAGTTAGTGAATCCACCGGAAACCCGAACTTCACAGCCATGATGGACGATGTAACTGTTACTAAAATCAGTCACTATCAGTCGTGGTTCCTGCTGTCGATGTATTTCAGTCCTGCCCGGAAGTTTTTTCCTTCCCGGGCCAGCCCCCGCCGGATTACGGACCGCTCCCTATCCGGTCCCTGATGGGAAATGGGTCGGTCCGGGAGGAGAAAGTTGCCGCTACCGGGTAGGAGGGTGTCCGGTCCCAGGTAGGAACGTGCCCGGTCCCAGATGGGAACGTGCCCTCCCCGAGGTAGGAATCTATCCACTCCGAGGTAGGAACGTGTCCACTCCGCGGTAGGAACGTGCCCGTTCCTAGGTGGGAACGTGTCCACTCCGAGGTAGGAACGTGTCCGTTCCTAGGTGGGAACATGCTCACTCCGGGGTAGGAGTGGGCTCGCTCCCACCCCTCGGAGGATGGAAATGAGACAGAATGTCGCACTTTTGCCCCGTTTCCCCCGAAATTCGCCCTCCATCCCCCCGGCGGAGCCGAAATAAGGAGTCGGGACATTCCTGTCCCGACAGAACTCTTTTTTCCGACCCATTGCCCCGCTTCTCCGCAAAAATCCCCTTCCCACATTCTGCCGGAGAGTTAGCTTCCGCTTGTATCCATTCACCCATGTCCGCCGATCTCTCCACCCCGCAAGCCTTCATCGACTACTGGTCCAAGGCGGAGGCGAACGAGCGGGCGAATTCCCAGAGCTTCCTCATCGGCCTCTCCCGCATCCTCGGCGTGCCGCAGCCCAAGCACTCCCATGTGGAGGGATACAGCTTCGAGTATCCGGTGAAAGTTCCCGGCTCGCAGTCCACCAATTTCGTCGATCTCTACCGCCGCGGCTGTTTCATTCTGGAGTCCAAGCAATTCGTCGCCCCTCAGGAGGAGCAGACCGATCTGGAGCTCACCGCCATCAAGGCCGGCGTGGTGGACAAGAAGAAAAAGTCCGGTCCGCTCCGTGGCAGCGGCGCTTGGGACGATGCCATGATCCGTGCCAAGGGCCAGGCGGAGCGCTACGTCCGCTACCTGCCCACCGAGGAGCCAAACCCACCTTTCATCATCGTTTGCGATGTGGGCCACAGCCTTGAAATCTACGCGGATTTCACCCAGAACGGGAAAGCCTACCTGCCGTATCCGGATCCCCGCAGCTTCCGCATCCAGCTCAAGGATCTGGCGGATGAAAAAGTCCGCGAGCGCCTCCACCTCATCTGGACCAATCCCACCGCGCTCGATCCCGCGAAGGTCTCCGCCGAGGTCACTCGCGAGATCGCCGGATATCTGGCGGAGCTGGCGAAATCCCTGGAACACCAGAAGCACGATCCCGAAGTCGTCGCCCAGTTCCTCACCCGTTGCCTTTTCTGCATGTTCGCCGAGGACGTGGGTCTGCTGCCGGAGCGCTCCTTCACCGAGTTGCTCCATTCCATCCCGCCGGACGGCAGCGGATTCGTGAAACTCGTCAGCACCCTGTTCCGTGAAATGAACGAGGGCACCAACGGTGATCCCTCCGTCATCCTGCGGAAAAAGCTCCTCCGCTTCAATGGCGGCCTCTTTGCCGACGATACCGTGCTCCCCGTCTCCGGCCTCCAGCTCGGACTCCTCAAACAGGCCGCCAGTAAGCAGTGGAGAAACGTCGAGCCCGCCATCTTCGGCACCCTGCTGGAGCGCGCGCTCAATCCCACCGAGCGCCACGCCCTCGGTGCCCACTTCACCCCGCGCGCCTATGTCGAGCGGCTCGTCCTGCCCACCGTCATCCAGCCGCTGCGCGAGGAATGGGACAGCGTTCGCGCCGCCGCCGTCGCGCTGGGGAACCGGGATGAAATCAAGAAAGCCCGCGAGGAGATCAACCGCTTCCACGACCGCCTCTGCGAGGTGAAAGTCCTCGATCCCGCCTGCGGCAGCGGGAACTTCCTCTACGTCGCCCTCGAACACATGAAACGCCTGGAGGGAGAAGTCATCGACATGGCCAGCGCCCTCGGTGCCGACCAGCGCCTCGAACTCTCCACCCACACCGTCGATCCCCATCAGTTCCTCGGCATCGAGCTCAATCCCCGCGCCGCCTCCATCGCCGAGCTCGTCCTCTGGATCGGCTACCTGCAATGGCACTTCCGCACCCGTGGTCAGACGATGCCGGAGGAACCCGTCCTCAAGAGCTTCAAGAACATCGAGTGCCGCGATGCGGTGTTGGAATATGATGGGGAGCCGGTGCCTGCTAGAGATGAGAATGGGGAAATCATCACACAGTGGGATGGGCGTAGTAAAAAAGTGGACTTTGTCACAGGGCGCGATGTGCCGGATGAAACCAAAAGGATCACCTTGCTGGCTTATTCCAACCCTCGTCCCGCGAAATGGCCAACTGCTGATTACATCGTAGGAAATCCGCCGTTCATCGGGGACAAGCGGATGCGGGACGACCTTGGCGATGGATACACCGAAACTTTGCGGGCAACTTACCGCAAGGTTCCTGATTCCGCTGACTTTGTTCTCTATTGGTGGCACAAGGCCGCACAACTCGTCCGGACCGGAAAGGTAAAGCGTTTTGGCTTCATCACCACAAATAGCCTTCGGCAAAGTTTCAACCGGCGCATCGTCGAAGCCGAGTTGAATGCCAAACCGCCGCTATCACTCGTCTTTGCCGTGCCCGACCATCCGTGGGTGGATACCGTTGAAGGGGCCGCGGTGCGTATCGCAATGAGTGTTGGCTCAGCCGGTTCACTACCCGGTGAGCTACTCACGGTAACCGATGAACAACCACAATCTGATGGTTCGTCTGCTGTTACGCTGAACTCGGTAAATGGAAAAATCACTGCAGATCTGAAAGTCAACGGCGGCACTATCGAGTCCAAACCGGTTTCGCTCAACGCCAACAAGGGAATGGCATTCACTGGAATGTATCCACTTGGGCAAGGGTTCGTATTGTTGCCAGAGCAGATCGCTGAAGCATGCGGTAACGACAGTGATAAAGATACAGTGGTCAAGCCATTCGTTATCGCAAGGGATTTGGCGCAAACTCCGCGATCGGCAAAGGTCATCGATTTTTTCCCCTTGGATCAGGATGACGCACGGCAACGGTTTCCCAATCTATTTCAGTGGGTGCTAACACGAGTGAAGCCTGAGCGTGACGTAAACCCGGTTTTGGAGCGCCGGAGAAACTGGTGGCTCTTTACCCGGCCAATCCCAGTTCTCCGCAACGCTGTATCGAATTTGAAACGGTACATCGTCGTTCCCAGAACTGCGAAGTGGTTCAATTTTCAGTTTGTTTCCGCTGATACTATTCCAGACACATCAGTTGTCGCGATAGTAAGCGATGACTCCCTAACGCTGGGAGTTCTATCATCCCGGATTCACTTGATTTGGGCTATGGCAGTCGGTGGACGATTGGAAGACCGCCCACGCTATCAGCATCAAGAGACATTTAATCTCTTCCCATTCCCAAACTGCGACGAAGCCACCCAAGCCCGCATCCGCGTCCTCGCCGAGGAACTCGACGCGCACCGCAAGCAGGTGCAGGCGGAGCACGGCCTCACGCTCACCGGGCTTTACAACGTGCTCGAAAAGCTCCGCGCGAACCAGCCGCTGACCGACAAGGAAAAGACCATCCACCACAAAGGCCTCGTTTCCATCCTCAAGCAACTCCACGACGATCTGGATGCCGCCGTCTTCGCCGCCTACGGCTGGCCCGCCACTCTGACCGACGCCGAGATCCTCACCCGCCTCGTCGCCCTCAATGCGGAGCGCGCCGCCGAGGAAAAGCGCGGCCTCATCCGCTGGCTGCGCCCGGACTACCAGAACCCGAAAGGCACCGCCAACCAAACCACCCTCGGCCTGAAGACCGCCAAAAAAGCCGCCACCAAGAAGGCCAAGGTCTCCAAAACTAAAACCCCGTGGCCCAAGACCCTGCCGGAGCGGATGCGCGCCACCGAGCAAGCGCTCCAAGCCGCCGGAGCCCCCGTCACCGCCGCCGATCTCACCAAGCGCTTCGCCCGCGCGAACGCCGGAGACATTCAAGAGCTATTGGAAACCCTCGCCGTGATGGGCAAGGCTCATGAAGCGGATGGGAAGTTCTCAATGTGAACCCGCAACGAAAGGAAACCTAAACATGAATACCACCACCTATCACCTCACCATCCTCAACGCCGACGGTACCCAATCGGGACAGTTCGCGCCGCCGACCGAAATGCCGTCCGACCTCGTTCCGGGCGAATTTGTTTCCATCCCGGATGGGAACGGGCTGCCGCAGTGGTATGTTTTCTGCGACAAACAACGCTGGTGGGGGAACGGACGCTGGAATGTGGGCGGCAGCATTTCCCAATTCGATCCGGGTTCGATGACGGACTTGGAAATGTATGAACTGCGCCGGACGCTGCTCAAGGGCTGTGGCTGGATCAGTTGAGCTGTGAGCAGTCCTGTCCAGGGGTGGACTCAAATGAGTAATTGTCAGCGAACGGGGAATCTGGCTAGGTTGGGGAGTGTTCGGATTGTGGTCGTACGGACTCGCCGGGCTGCAAGGGGGGACGGTTGCTTCCGGCTGAGACAGGTGGGACACTTTTTCAAGGACGCCGCCTTGTGGGGTGATGAATGGACGAGACGTCCATTCCCCTTAGGGCGTGGCGGCTGCGGGCTTGCTCTCCGGATTCGGGATGTTGCAGAGGGCGTGGGTGAGTTTTTCCCGGCGCTCGCGGACGAGACGGACGACGAGGGAGGTCCAACCGGTCTGGTGGGACGCGCCGAGGCCCTCGCCGGTTTCCGCGTGGAAATACTCGTGGAACAACAGGAGGTCCTGCCAGTGGGTGGTGTCGGTGTAGCGCTTCGCATCGCCGTAGCAGGGGCGGTAGCCGTCCTTGTCCGGCAGGAAAAGTGCGATGAGGCGGTCGCAGAGGTCGATGGCGACTTCCCGCAGGGTGTGGAGCTTGCCGGAGCCGGTGGGATACTCGATCTTGAAGGTGTCGCCGTAGAAGTAGTCGTAGCGTTCGAGCGCTTCGATGATGAGGAAATTGACGGGGAACCAGATGGGGCCGCGCCAGTTGGAATTGCCGCCGAACATGTCGGTGGTGGCCTCGCCGGGGGTGTAGGGGACTTCGTGGCGCTGGCCGGCGTGCTCGAAGACGAAGGGCTTGTCGGCGTGGGCCTTGCTGAGGGAGCGGATGCCGAAGGTGGAGAGGAATTCCTTGGGATCGAGCATGTAGGCGAGGCTCTGGCGCAGGCGCGCTTCGGAGGGAATGGCCAGCAGGCAGCGGCCGGGGTTCTTGTCGCCCTTCACGCGGCGGACGGTGATGTATTTGAGAATGTCCGGCCGGTTGATGAGGAACCAGTCCATGCGCTTCTTGAAGCTTGGCAGGGCGTCGATGGTCTTCTGCTTGAGCACGGTGACGGCGCACATCGGCAGCAGGCCGACGAGCGAGCGGATGCGCAGCGGGATGGGCTCGCGGTGGTTGATGATGAGCTGGTCGTAGTAGAAGCCGTCGTCATTGTCCCAGAGGCCGGTGCCGCCGAGCGAGTTGATGGCATCACAGATGTTGACGAAGTGCTCGAAGAATTTCGACGCGATGTCCTCGTAGGCGGGCTTTTCCAGCGCGAGTTCGAGCGACATGGAGAGCATTGTGAGGCAGAACGATGCCATCCACGCGGTGCCGTCCGCCTGGTTGAGGTGGCCGCCGCCGGGCAGGGCGTGGGAGCGGTCGAAGACTCCGATGTTGTCGAGCCCGAGGAAGCCGCCGCCGAAGACGTGGCGGCCGGCGACGTCCTTGCGGTTGACCCACCAAGTGAAGTTGAGCAGGAGCTTCTGGAAGGCGCGCTCGAGGAACAACAGGTCGCGCTTGCCCTTTTCATCGGCGATTTTATAGACCCGCCAGACGGCCCAGGCGTGGACGGGCGGATTGACGTCGGAGAAGTTCCATTCGTAGGCGGGGAGCTGTCCGTTGGGATGCATGTACCACTCGCGCAGCAGAAGTAACAGCTGGTGTTTGGAAAACTCCGGATCGACGGCGGAGAAGGGGATCATGTGGAAGGCGGTGTCCCACGCGGCGAACCACGGATATTCCCACTTGTCCGGCATCGAGAGGATGTCGCGGGCATGGAAATTCTGCCAGTCCGCGTTGCGGCCGCCCAGCCGCGCGTCCGACGGGGTTTCCTGTTCGCCCTTCAGCCAGTCTTCGACGACGTAGTAGAAAAACTGTTTGGTCCATAACAGGCCGGCGTAGCCCTGGCGGCAGATGAGGCGCTCGTCGTGGGAGATGCCGTGCGGGATGACTTCCTCGTAGAATTCGTCGCTCTCGGCGATGCGTTGCTGGAAGACTTCGTCGAATTCCTCGAAGCCTGCAAAGCCATTGGTCTCCTGGGTCGAGTGGAGGCGGCAGCGGACGGTGATGGATTTCCCGGCGGGCACCATGAACTTCAAGTGCGCGGCGGCCTTGGTGCCGGACGGGGTGGGGGCGACGGCGGACTTGTCGTTGTGAATCAGATAGCGGTGGAAGGCGTCCTTGACGTAGGGCGTGGGGTTCGCGGTGCCGAAGACGGTCTGGAAGTTCGTCTCGTTTTCGGTGAACAGCCACGGCACGCGCTTGGGGAAATCAGGGGAATCGACGAGCATGCGGAATTCTCCGAGCGACTCGTGCAGCGCGGTGATGGAATTTCCGTCGCCCGTGATGGAGGGTTTTTTGACAGGCGCCTCGCGGTTGTTTTTCCAGCTCCAGATGTTGCGGAACCAGAGGGTGGGCAGCACGTGGATGGGCGCGGGCCGGCGGCCGCGGTTGGTGATGGTGATGCGCCAGAAGATGTCTTCGGGGGTGCGCTTGGCGACTTCCTGGACGACGTCGAAGTAATTCCCGTCGTCGAACAGGCCCATGTCGGCGAGTTCCAGCTCGGGGCCGGTGCGGCCGAGCTCCTGGTTTTTTTCCCGGATGGCCGTGTAGGGATACATGGCGTGCGGGTATTTGTAGAGCGCCTTGGTGTAGGAGTGGGTGGGCGTGGAATCGAGGTAGTAATAACATTCCTTCACGTCCTCGCCGTGGTTTCCCTCGTTGCCGCCGAGGCCAAAAAGGCGCTCCTTGAGGATGGTGTCGTTGCCGTTCCAGAGGGCGGGCGCGAAACAGATCCGGCACTGGCGGTCGCTCCAGCCCTGCAAGCCGTCCTCTCCCCAGCGGTAGGCGCGGCGGCGGGAGTGGTCGTGGGGAAAAGCGGCCCAACTGTTGCCGTGGTCCGAGTCGTCCTCGCGGACGGTGCCCCACTGGCGCTCGCTGAGGAAAGGTCCCCAGCGCCGCCATTTCATATTTCCCGCCTTGTCCTCGGCGAGTCGTTCCTTTTCACGGTTCATCTGCCGGGATGTGAGCAGGAATCATGCACAGGTGCCAGCCAACATGCGGGTTGCCTGAAATCGCGCAAAAATTTGCGCAGTAATTCGAGAGCTACTGCCGCCCATCAAGTTACGCTGTGCGGGAACGGACCCCAGAGACTAGCTCGCGGATTTACGCCGTACCCATTGGACGATGGAAAAGACGAGGATCAATACGCCAGCCAGAGCGGCCCAAGAAGTTCCCTTCCAACTCCCGTCAACCTTGCTGGAATCTTGTTCGGATAGGTCGCTTGGAGCTGGGGTCCTGCGAGGATCACGCTCCAGCGGGCTTCCCTTCCCGATCCGTGGATCAAGCGACCTTGCCGGATGCTCCACCACCTTCGTGCCGTCCCATGAAAGCGCGACGAAGTCGAGGTTACGCCGCTGGGGATCCACGATCCGATCCGCCCAAGCCTCGAATGTCTCAGGGAGTTCCCACGCTGGACTTCCAAACGGAGGCTGCTTTTTTGGGTCCCATGATTCGTCTCGACGAAAGAACGTGTCATTTTTTGGGTCTCCGTAGGTAATTTCCTGAGGCAGCGGTTTGACCTCATTCCATTGTCCAGCCTCAAACGCATCCTCGTTAAGCAGCCACCACTGGAGCAAATACCGCGCTTCATCCGTCAGACCTTGGATGCGGCTTGGATCACCTCCTCTGCCGATTGCTTTCAAGCATTCGCTTGTCTCACCCGCAAACTCCGGAGCACTAAAAAGAATAGCTGCAACACGCCTCACCGCTGCCACCCTCACTCTGCCGTCGCCAAAACCGCTGTCCCCGCTACTGAGCGTCCCGTGATATTCCAGGCTCCCATGAGCGACATCTTCCATTAGATAGGGGGTCGCCGCCAGTGACGGCGATTCCATTAGCATTTCCTCGGCCGCCACGTTTCCTTGTTTCAATGCATATACGAGTCGGAGAATCGTCTTTTGATCCCCTCGCTCCAAGAGCTCTTTCGCTGCCATATCTTGAACCGAAGAATTTCCAGTGGTCATGATCCCGCGCCATTCCTCCACGGAGATCGCCTGCATTTCCTCGTAGTCAGGGCGGTCAGAAAGCGTGTCGAGGGGAATTTTCAGATCCTCCTTGGCGAATGAGGGAAAAATGAAACGGGGGTGGATTTCTTCTGCAAGTGTGACTACGGACGAACCCAACAGCAGACATGCGACGATGAATTTCATGAAACCCTAGCTATTGGATTTATGCCGTACCCATTGGACGAGGGAGAAGACGAGGATTAATGCGGCAGCCAGAGCGGCCCAAGAAGTTCCCTTCCAACTCCCGCCAACCTTGCTGGAATCTTGTTCGGATAGGTCGCTTGGAGCTGGGGTCCTGCGAGGATCACGCTCCTGCGGGCTTCCTTTCCCGGTCCGTGGATCAAGCGACTTTGGCGGATGCTCCACCACCTTCGTACCGTCCCATGAAAGCGCGACGAAGTCGAGATTGCGCCGCTGGGGATCCACGATCCGTTCCGCCCATGCTTCAAATGACTCTGGGAGTTCCCACATTGGACTGCCAAACGGAGGCTGCTTTTTTGGATCCCATGACTTATCGCGAAGGAAGTAAGGGTCTTTGCTGGGGTCGGGGTAGATGATTTCCTGTGATAGTGGACGGAGGTCTTCCCACTTTCCCGCTTCGAATGCGCCTTCGTTGAGTAACCACCACTGAAGTAGATACTTGGATTTATCTGACAGCGTCTGAATCTGGTCTGATCTTCCCCTGCCAATGGACAATAGGTAGTCTTTTGTCTCCCCGGTGATTTCCGGAGCACGGAGTAGAATCGTGGTCACGCATTCCACCGCAGCCTCCCTTACATTGCCAGAACTGGTAAAGGCATCACCGAAATCGTAACTTCCGTAATATGCGAGGCTACCTTGGGCGACATCTTCCATCAGGTAGGGAATCGCGGCCAGAGTGGAAGCTCTCAACATTTGGATCGCCCCGACATTTCCTTGTTTCAGCGAGTAAACAAGCCGAAGAACGGTTAGTCGATCTCCGCGCTCCAAAAGCTCTTTCGTCACCGTTCTTTGATCGAAAGCATCTCCATTCACCATGATGCCGCGTAATTCTTCGACGGAAATTGATTGCAGTTCCTCGTAAGAGGGGGAACGAGGAATCGGATGGTCTAGTTTCGCCACGTCTGTCTTAGCGAATGGAGGGAAAATGAGACAAGGGTCATCTTCTGCCGCTAGCGTTACGACGTATGAACTTAAGAGCAAGAGAGCTAATAACACTTTCATGTGGCAAAATTTCATCTTCCGTAGCGAACATCGTTGGCCTCTGTATTCGAAAGTTTCCAATCCTCTTGTCTCATCCACCGCGTACTTCCGTTCGAAAAATACATGAGAGGATGTTGGTCATTAGCGACTCTTATTGCGTCGGGTTCGTGGCGTTTGGCATCACCCTTCGACGCAAGGTTGAACGAATGCCCGGTTTCATGACCGTAGGTATCCAAGCGTGAAACATTTGCATTCACGATCTCCCAATCACTAACGAAAGGAGTAATTCCGGCGATATCTGGCATGAGTTGGTTGACGAGGATAATTTTTAGATGTCTGGCAGTATTACGGGCTCTAATATTGTTTGCCAACAGGACGCCATTTGCCAAAGGCAAATGTCCGTCGGAGTTCAAAATATCAGTTTCATTCACATCTTCGGGTGAAGCAGCAGGGACTGGCACGGCGATAGAAACGGGGATAATATTTGATTCAAGCTGTTCAAAGCGGATATTTGCCTGTTCGTTATAGGTATCATTCAGTTCTGTTTTAATATCCGCCAATGTCACGACATAGCCTTGTTGAGGACCTACAAGGGGATTGACTTGATACACTTGGAATTTGACTACGCGCGGTGGAAAGACATGAACATTTAGCGCGTTGGAGCGGTTCGAATGATTCGTCTTTTGTCGGACAATGATTTGGCATCCGTTCGCCGGAGTTGCTTTCAATCCCTTGATATCGAACCGTGTCTCCACACCATGGATAGATTGATTCGCCAGAGTCACATAGGTGTCGCCGCCTTCCGGAACGTGTTGCACCAGTTCTAGAAGATTTCCCATATCCTCCGTACACCCCGGGATGATGACACCGATGAGAGAGTTCGTCTTGCCCGTCCCGCAAGATGTCCATGGGGTACGTTCATCAGCTGTATTATCCCAGCCTCTGGCGTAGTCAGCATGGTTACGCAGATTGAAACGAACGGGCTGGAGCAGTTTGCTCATCGATACGCCCGCTGGATTTATTGCTTGAATGAGATAAACACCGTGTTTGTTGGCCTTAAGCGGAATGAAGCTCCAGCCTTGAGCGACCAGTTCGTCGAAATTGGGGATTAATTCGCCAAGCGGAGTTAATTTGCCATTGGACCAAAGTTTCATGTCGGAGGTGATGCCAGTACCATCCGAAGAAAGTATTTTGAGATTCTTGTCCGACATGCTGTCCACACTCTGCATCTGTCCCTCCATGTCTGGAATCAGAACTTGACTCGAACCATCGATGTTTGCTGCCACTAGGCCGACATTTGCACCATTTGCAGGATTTTCGCCTTTCGGCAGGTCGCTAAGATTGAGCGTTGCAAACCCATTGCTCGCGGACACCGGTAATGCCATTACGGCGCCTTGGGGATTCCAAAGCACTGTTCCGTTGGCGGACCCGCCTGTTCCAGTATGGCAGGTGATCCAGCCCGATGCCGACACGAAGTTGTCGGTATAGTATGAACTGCGGAATCGGGCACCGTTTGGTAGATCACGTAGAACGGGACTCGCGGCATTCGGCGGGAACAGGACGAGCTTGGATCGAATTTCGCTTCCAGGCGGTAAGGCATCCATTGAGTAGGTGAGTCCTGCAACAACTGTCTGGGCAGAGTTCATTCCATATAATCGCAAATGATATGAACTGGAAGCATAGCCAGGTAAGATTTCTGCGGCGGCTAGATCTTGGGCGGACTGTCCATTCGGATTCGCGAAGACGGAAGAAACTTCATGATCGGCAGGCCCGGCGAGTAAAATTCCGTTCATTCCCGCCAGGTTGTGATTGTCATCAAAATGGCGATACCCTCCCTGACTATTTTGAGGATCAAAAGTGATGAAGTAGTTCTGATTCGTGCCATCACCTTTCGGAAATGATCCGACCACATCGTCCGGCTTCTCGAGTGGTGTCCAAGTTCCGGCAGACCAGATTCCATTGCTGAACAGAACCTCTCCCTTGTCATTGATATCGTAGGATTCCGATTCAGCGAGTGGAGCGTCGACATCAATGAGCAAATAGGAGGATTCCGGTGTTCTCGTCCAATTTACCAGGATTTCGTCTGGATCAGCGTCCACGATGTCGGCGAGTCCGTCTCCGTCCGTGTCGTACCCGCTGGACGACTCTGAAGTGCCGGTAGGATCTTTACCCCGGGTCCCGGCACCACATACCGATCCTCCACACAAGACGGACATGAGTAAGAGAATGGTCCACCCGGATCTGTTTCTCAAGTTGGAACATGATACGAGTATCATGGTGCGTAGTCGGTCTCCGGGTTGAGGGTGAGGGAGTAGGAGTGCGATCCCTCCACGAATGGGAGAATCGCGCTGCCATAAGTGGTCGAGTACGCGGTAACCCACGCCCCGTCGGACCGCTCTGTTTCAATTTCGAACCAGTCCCCATCTGCTGCGTAGGAGTTCCAGGTGAATGTCACCGTGCCGTCCGCATTGCGGGCCTCCTTGAAAGCCCAAATGCGGGGGATGATTGGATTGGTGTCGAGGTGATATTCATCGAAATCGTTGATGCCGTCGTTGTCGGTGTCCCTTGCGGCGGGGTTGCTGCCGAACTGATACTCCTCGGCGTCAGTGAGTCCGTCGCCGTCGGAGTCGATGTCGGTTGCGGAGACTCGCCAGAAATATTTGTCAGGAGTGCCGCCGCCGGATTCGGTGAAGGGGAGGCCGATTTCCACTTCATTGCCATTGCCGATGAAGGATTCTCCGAAAGGAAGCCAGCTTCCTTCTGTGAGATCGGGCGAGCGGAGGACGGTGTATTGTTTGCCGGGCGTCATGACCCAGGTGAGGGTGATGATTTCCGGGAAGTATTCGAGGATGCCGTCGCCATCCGAGTCCGACCATGTCTCGGGGCTGTGGACGGTGTCGGGGCGGAGGATGCCGGCGGGAGGGTTGGCATCGAGGGGATGGGTTCCGGCGGCGGCTTC
>JBEDKU010000843.1:0-6725 GCA_041172045.1 Verrucomicrobiota bacterium
TAACACCACTGCCACAATCTCGATACTTGCGCAAGCGGCGGATCGCGTCCGCGAGGGCGGCAAGAGCTTGTTGGAGACGTCCGGCGTCCGGCTGCTTCGTCTGGAAAACGGACGAGCCGAACTCGCCGTGTCCTCCGGCACATACCAGTTTGAATCCAATTAGAATACCATCCGATGAAAACAAGGAAGTGGCAAGTGAGTCGGGCGAACGTTCTGATCCCTCTGATAGTATCCATGGTGGCCCTCCAGGCCGCTGAGACGAAGATCCCACCTCCACCCGCGGAAACGCTTGTGGAGCGTGATGCACGCACCGCCTGGTGGCGTGAAGCACGCTACGGCATGTTCGTTCATTGGGATATGTCGAGCGTGGCAGGCACGGAAATCAGCTGGTCCCGCCGGGGATCGATGCCGCTCGACAACGGCAACGCGCCGGCAGGTTACGTCGCGGATCCGGCCTACGACACGCTCTACCGCCGGTTCAACCCGAAACAATTCAACGCGATGGAGTGGGCCCGGCTCGCCAAGTCGGTGGGAATGAGATATATCGTATTCACCGCCAAACACCATGGCGGCTTCTGCATGTGGGATACCAAACTCACGGATTATTCCATCATGCAAACACCGTTCAAGCGCGACATCGTCAAGGAACTGGCAGAAGCCTGCCACGCGGAAGGCCTGCGGTTTGGCGTCTATTACTCTCAACGAGATTGGCACCATCCGGACTACGGAATGGGCGACAACCGGAAATATATGGACTACATGAACCGTCAGTTGCGCGAACTGCTCACCGGATACGGCAAGGTGGATGTGCTCTGGTTTGATAGTTATGGACGGGGCGATCCGCTGACATTCTGGCGGATCCCGGAAACCTGGGCGCTCATCAAGTCGCTGCAGCCGCAGGTGGTGATCAATGACCGGCTCCGTGCGTTGAAGGCACCGGTGCCGAAGGAGTTTAGCGGCGATTTCGACACACCGAAGCAAAAGCTCGGCGGCTACAAGGACAGGCGACTTTGGGAATCCTGCATGACGCTCGTGGACGCTCCGCGTGGCGGTTGGTCGTATCGCAAGGATGGCGTGGCCAAACCCTCCAGCGAATGCATCGAGATGCTGGTGAGCTGCGCCACGGGTGACGGCAACCTGCTGCTGGGAGTAGGACCGGATGCGCTCGGCGTCATCCCGGAGGATCAAGTGAAACCGCTGCGTGAACTTGGACAATGGTTGGAAAAGAACGGGCGGAGCATTTACGGAACCCGTGGCGGTCCCTACAAACCCGGGAGCTTCGGCGGCAGCACGCGCCGCGGAAACAGTGTTTTCATCCATGTCAGAAAATGGCCGGAAGGCGCATTGAAACTTCCTCCGCTGCCGGCGACCATCCAAAGCGCCCAGGTGCTTGATGGCGGCGAGGCGACGTTTCAACAAACCAAGGATAGCCTGGAGCTTACCGTGCCGGAATCCGCACGCCATGGTGTTGTCACGGTTGTGGAACTGCAATTGGATCGGGACGCGATGGCGATTCCCGTCATGCAGATTCCTTCCCCGGTTACTCCGATCGGAAACGACGGCAAGTAGCCGCACATTCCTAATTTGATCTATCCGAAGTTCATTCTGCCACCTTGCATCGATCATGAAAATCCGCTCCATCTCCGCCATTGTCTTGCTTTCCGCCATCTGCGCCGTCGGGAGGTCGGCGGTGACCGTGGAGGAACTGCGTTGCGGTCAGGGAAAAGATCCGTTGGGCGTCGATGTGCCGGGGCCGGAGCTCTCGTGGAGGATCGCTTCGGACCAGCGCGGCGCGCACGTCACGGCCTGGCAGATCCTGGCGGCCTCATCCGCTCAATTGTTAGCGAAAGATCAGGGTGACCTATGGGACAGCGGAAGGGTTTCCGCGGAACGGGTGAACCGGGTCGCCTACGCGGGCAGGCCGCTTGCATCGTCGGCCCGCTGCCATTGGAAGGTGCGCGTGTGGGATTATTCCGGAGAGCGATCCGAATGGAGCCGGCCGGCCGAGTGGACGATGGGATTGCTGAACGAGTCGGATTGGCAGGCGGGTTGGATCACCGCGCCGGATCCCGAGCTTCAAAGTGTGTTGCTGCGCCGCGAGTTCAAGGTGCGTCCCGGATTGAAACGGGCCTTGGCGCATGTCTGCGGCCTCGGGCACTACGAACTCACCTTGAATGGCAGGAAATCCGGCGAAGATCTGCTATCTCCCGGTTGGACGAAGTATGACAAGACATGCCTCTACGACACGCACGATCTAACCCGAATGGTCCAGCCGGGATCGAATGTGGCGGGACTGGTTCTGGGCAATGGCATGTACCGCGTGCCGGGCGGTCGCTATACGAAGTTCACCGGAAGTTTCGGCCCCTTGAAGGCGATCATGCAGTTGCGCCTGGAGTATGATGACGGTTCCGTGGAGTTCATCGGCACCGACGGGCAATGGAAGGTAAATCCGGGACCATTCACTTTCACCTGTGTCTATGGTGGTGAGGATTTCGACGCTCGAAAAGGTCCTGTAGGCTGGGACAAGCCGGATTTCGACGCGAAGAACTGGCTGCCCGCGCTGACAACGAATGGTCCTGGCGGCAGGTTGCGCGGGTTCTCCTCATCCGCTCCGCCGCTACGTGCCATCGAGACCATGGCCCCTGTTTCGCGGAACCCCTTGAAGCCTGGGGTCGAAGTCTTCGACCTTGGTCAGAACGCCTCGTTCATGCCGCGCATCCGGGTCAGAGGGCCGGCTGGTTCGGCATTGCGCATCACTCCGGCTGAGCTGCTAGGTCCGGATGGATCGGTTGACCGGATCTCGGTCGGCAAGAAAGATTCCTTCTGGAAATACACACTCGCCGGCAGCGGTGATGAGACCTGGTTTCCGAAGTTTCACTATCAGGGTTGCCGTTACCTGCAGGTCGAATCGATTCCTGCCGCTCCCGGTGGCGAGCTTCCAGTGATTGGAAAACTTGAGGGAGTAGTGGTCCACACCGCCGCGGAACCGGCGGGAGATTTCAGATGCTCGAACGATTTGTTCAACCGCATCCACACGCTCGTCCGTTGGGCGCAGCGCTCGAATGTCGTCAGTGTGATCACCGACTGCCCGCACCGCGAGCGGCTCGGCTGGTTGGAGCAATACCATCTCAACGGCCCATCGCTGCGCTATGAATTCAATCTCGACCGGCTGTTCGCCAAAACAATGTTGGATATGCGCGATTCGCAGCTCGCCACCGGCATGGTTCCGAGCATCGCCCCGGAATACACGGTGTTCGGAAAAAACCCGCAGGACGACGCGAATCCGTTCCGGAATTCTCCCGAGTGGGGCAGCGCCATCGTGCTCGTGCCTTGGCAGCAGTATGAGTTCACGGGAGACACCACGCTTCTGCGCCTCCACTATGAGGACATGAAACGATATCTCCGCTATCTCGAAGCAAAGGCGGTGGATCACATCGTGGATTTCGGCCTTGGCGACTGGTATGACATCGGTCCGAAACCTCCGGGCCAGGCGCAACTGACCCCGAAATCGCTAACAGCAACCGCTTTTTATTTCTACGATACCTGGGTTCTGGCCCAGGCGGCTTGGCTGTTGGGCAATGAGGCCGAGGCCAGGCAATTCGCGGGAAAGGCGGAGGAAATCCGCGCCGCCTTCAACGCAAAATTTTACGACCCGGCCAAGGCGAGTTATGCCACCGGTTCCCAATGCGCCAACGCCATCCCGCTGGTGATGAACCTATGCGCGGAGGAAAACCGCAAGGCGCTCCTCGACACCCTCGTGGCCGATGTTCGTTCCCGCGGGAACGCCATCACCGCCGGCGATGTCGGCTACCGCTACCTGTTGCGCGCGCTGGCCGATGGCGGGCGATCCGATGTCGTGTTCGACATGAACAACCAGTCCGACAAGCCAGGTTACGGCTTTCAACTTGCACGCGGCGCCACCAGCCTGACGGAGGCCTGGGACGCACGGAGGTCTTCCTCGCAGAACCATTTCATGCTCGGCCAGATCATCGAGTGGTTCTATCACGATCTCGCGGGGATCCAGGGCGATCCGTCCTCGCTGGGCTTCGGGAAAGTCATCATCAAGCCGGCTCCGGTCGGTGATCTTACATGGGCTTCCGCCCATTACGACTCTCCTAACGGTCGGATCGCCAGCGGGTGGAAGCGCAGTGGCGGTTCCTTGAGTCTGGACGTCACCATTCCGGCCAATACTTCGGCGACGGTCTTCGTGCCTGCCAGTGCGCCGGGCAAAGTCACTGAGAGCGGAGCACCTGCTGACGGGGCAACCGGAGTTTGGTTCCTGCGTGCGGAAGGTGGCGCCGCGGTGTTTGCAGTGAGCTCGGGGACATATCATTTTCAGTCCACATTTCGATAGAGACCTTCGATGGATACCGGCAAAAAACCGCAATCTGCACCCGCATCGCCAAGCTTATACCAGGCGATGCCACACCCATTTCATCAAACACCCATGACGGCGATCCGCGCTATCCCGGGCACCCGAAGCTGGGGATCAAAGTCCGGACTCCTGTGCACCCAGATCGGGTGCACTTCCCTTGAACGGAAGTCCGACGTCCACGCCCTTGTCAGTCAAGCGACCGTTGTTTCGGAATCGTAGGAAATCGGTTGCAGGCAGTTGGCCATCCGCCTGCCGGGGTTTGAGGAAGTCCTCTGTCATGACACTGATGAAATCCTCGTCCTCCGGCGTGATTTTTAGATCCCAGGAGTTGTTGCGCGTGTCGGAGGCTCCAAGATTTCGGATCTTGGAGGGATCGGCGAGGTTGTTGCGGAGCTTGTGAATCCTGTTTCCGGCCAGTTCGACATCGGAGAGCATGTCAAACGCGGCCCCGTGATTTGCGAATGCGGTATTGTTAAGCCAGTCGCTGCCACCGTGGGAGTGGTTGGCATAGAAACCCTGGGCCTTGTTTCTAATAGAAATGCAATTCCGGATGACGTGTCTTACGCCGGTGAAGGTGTTGCCCATTTTAAATCCGGCTCCGTTGCCGTTTTTCGCGAAGGCGGCACCTTCAGGGGTGTAACCGGAACCCATGGCCCAACAGTTCTCGGTGATCACGGGCACTTCCTGCTTGAACCAATCGAATCCATCGTCCGAATTCCACCACGCTCGGCATCCTCTGAAAAGGGTGCTGGGACCTTCGCGCTGGTAGTGACAGCCGAAACCATCGGCATTCTGCCCCGGACCGGTGCCGGAATTGGGATCGTAGTTGTTGTGGGAGTCGCAATTCACGACCAGATGGCCACCACGGCCGCCATCGATGAACAAACCCGGGCCGCCGTTGTGATGGAGGTTCAGTTGCTCGACGATAATTCTCTCCGCCCCCTTGATCCACATACCATAACTTGTGCCACGCGGGGCCGGCACGTTGCACAGCTCGAGTCCCTTAAAATGCAGCCAACTGCCCGTGACGAGCAGTCCGCACAAGCGTCCATCTCCTGCGAGTGCTGAGCCATCGAAAACGGGTACCTCATCACGATAGGCCGAGAAAGTGATCGGCTTGCCCTGTTTTCCGCTCTTGTTGATCGTGATGCCGATGGTCTGTCCCGCGGGCAGCCGGTAAGATCCGCCGCGCAGGAAAACATTATCGCCCGGCATAGCGCGGTCATTAGCTTCGTGCAGGCTGGCCAGCGGTTTTCCGATCGACCCGTCCGCTGCGTCATCACCATCCGGAGCGACAAAGTGGACCGCAGCTGTCGCGTGACGGATTCCTGAAGTGGCGACCGTAACAACGGCCAGAACCCTGAGGATTCGGAATAAGGCGTTCTTGTGGGAATGACGAGGTGGCATCGGGATTGGCGTTCGATTTGATTGGTGGAAAACGGGTCAGAACCCGGGATGAAGGGGATACGTGCGTTGCTTCCTGTAAGTCTCTACTTCATTCGGAGCAGCGAAATTCTTGTCCGGTTCAAAGTGACTTGGTCGCCCATTTCGGAGTCGGGCTCGCTGAATCCTTGAACCGATTAACCCGTTTGGAGCAGATCAACCGGGTGGCTTTAGCCACGTATCTTTAAGGCAATGGTATCAACGTGGATGGTTAAAAGTCGGGCTTATGTTCTTATCACAAGCGCGTTGGCGTGTGTTGTCGGCCATGGGGCCGCCCCAACGGTTGCCGCCAATCAGACCACCCGGGAAGCTGCGATCCGTACGCCTCGCGCGCCGGTTACGCCGCGGATCAACGGGGCCGGGGTATTCGGGGCGAGACCAAGGCGTCCCTTCCATTTTCAGATTTCCGCCACCGGAGAGCGCCCGATGAAGTTCGATGCCGAAGGCTTGCCGGACGGACTGTCACTCGAGCCTTCATCCGGGTTGATTACCGGAACGACGCCCCCGACGAAGGCGAAGCACAAAGTAAAACTCACGGCCACCAACGCGCACGGGTCCATCACCTCCACCCTTGAAATCGTAGTGGGAGATACGTTGTGCCTGACGCCTCCGATGGGCTGGAACAATTACAACGCCTTCCGCTTTCGGATCGATGACAAGGTGATCCGCGGCCAGGCGGACGCGATGGTTTCCTCGGGGCTGAGCCAGCATGGCTGGAGTTATGTGAATATCGACGACGGCTGGGAGGGGGTGCGCGACTCCAACGGTGTCCTACAGGGAAACAAGAAATTTCCTGACATGGCAGCACTTGGAACCTATATTCATTCACGCGGTCTCAAGTTCGGCATTTATTCCTCGCCGGGAGAGCTGACCTGCGGCGGCTATCCCGGCAGTCTCGGATTTGAAG
>JBEDKU010000844.1:0-9248 GCA_041172045.1 Verrucomicrobiota bacterium
GTATTTGATGGTGAGGTTGGAAACGGTGTCCTGGGAGTTGTTGGTGACTGCGAGGACATAGGACCAGAGGTCGTTTTTGACGCGCTTGTAGCCCATGTTCATGGAGTTGCCTTCCATCTTCTTTTTTGAAATGGCGATCTTGAAGTTGTAGTTTTTGGTGGCGGGAGTCTTGGCCACCCAGTTTTTAATATAGGCCTCGTCCTCATCGCTGAAGATCGCCGGGTTGACTTCGAATTCCTTTCCGTCGGTCCGCTTGAGTTTCACCTTGTCGCCTTTATGAGAGACCAATTCCGCCTGGATCACGGTGCCGTTGTCATTGGTGAAAGGGCGCATTTGCGCGTTCGCCCAGGAGGAGGTGGCAAATGCCACCAAGGCCATCCCTGTAGCGCTTCTGAAATGCATGATTTTCATTTCAGCAGGCTATTGGCACGGGGCAACGAGGCAAGTAAACAATTCATGGCCATCCGGCGACGATCCCGAAGCCTTTGGAGAGCCGGCGGGAACAGCTAATTCACGGTGCAGACCTCCACGCCGTGGCGGAGGCTGGCAAGGGGGGCCGGTCCGAGCGGAATGAACTCCTGGCCGACGAAGCCGGTGTAGCCGGTATCCACGATGGCGCGCATGATGGCCGGGTAGTTGAGCTCCTGGGTGTCGTCGATTTCATTTCTACCGGGACAGCCGCCGGTGTGGTAGTGGGTGAAATGGCGGTGATGGTTCCGGATGGTGCGGATGATGTCACCTTCCATGATCTGCATGTGATAGATATCGTAAAGCAGGCCGAAATTCCGGCTGCCGAGGATCTCACAAAGTTTGATGCCCCAAGCGCTGTGGTCGCACTGGTAGTCGGGGTGGTCGATTTTACTGTTGAGGAGCTCCATGCAGATCGTCAGGCCGAGTTCTTCGGCGAGCGGCAGCAGGCGGCGCAGTCCGGTGGCGCAGTTTTGCAGGCCTTCCTCATCGGAGAGGCCCTCGCGGTTGCCGGAAAAGCAGATGACTTGTTTCGCTCCGGCGGCTGCGGCAGCCCGCAGGTGGGGCGTGTAGATCTCCACGAGGGTGTCGTGGTGTTCGAGGCGGTTGAAGGCTTTTTCAATGCAGCCGATTTCGACGCCGGCGGGAGTTTTCCCCATTGGGAAGCTGATCATGGCGCAGGTGAGGCCGTGTTTTTTCAAGACCGGCATGTCGTCTGGCATGACGAGCTCGACGGAGGAGATACCGATTTCCCTGGCAGCGAGGCAGAGGTCTTCGAGCGGGATGGTGGCGTAACACCAGCGGCAGACGGAGTGATGGATGCGGCTCATTTCAGAAAATCAGCAATTGAGCCGCTCGCGGAACTCGGGGGTCCAGAGGTGGGCGACGATGGTCTCCTGCGCGGTTTCCATCGTCGCGCGGTCACCCGGCTCGGCATCCTCGTGTCCGGCGAGGTGGAGGAGGCCGTGGACCATGTAGCGCAAAATCTCGCGGGCGAGCGGCTCGTCGTATTCGGCGGCCTGGCGTTCGGCGACTTCCGCGCCGATGACGATCTCGCCATGATGGAAGGTGATGACGTCGGTGGGGCCGTCGATGTCCATGAAATCGCGGTGGACCTGCGCGCTGGTGGCGTCGTCGACGATAGCGACTTCCAGAGTGGCGAGGTGGGACAACGGTGAATCGTCTTCAGCGGCGTTTTTCAAGGCGAGGCCAGCCGCTTCATGGGCGACGCTTTCCAGGGCGGTGAGCCAGTTTTCCGGGATTTCGGTGGCTTCCTGATTGTTGCCGATGATGACTTCGAGCGACATGACGGTGGGGTAATTGAAAGAGATCAGGCGCGTTTCGGCATCTGGATGACGCGACCGCCCTCGGTGGCGTCATTCGAAAGCCGTTTCGTGGCCGTGGATGAACGATCGTCTTCCTTGGGGTAGTCGATGCGGCTGTGAAGCATGCTGCGAAGGGTGCTGGAGAAGCTTTCCTTGACGATGGCGAGCTCGCGAAGGGTGAGCGGGCAATCGTTGAGTTGGCCGTCGTTGATCTTGGCATGGACGAGGTCGTCGACCATGGCGCGGATTTTCGCTGGGGTGGGTTTTTTGAGCGAGCGCGAGGCGCTCTCGACGGTGTCGGCAAGGGCGATGATGCCGCTTTCACGGGAGCTCGGGCGCGGGCCGGGGTAGCGGAAATTTTTCTCCTCCACGACGGGCAGGTCCTCGGGGTTTTCAAGACGGCGATCGACCTTGTCCATTTCGGTTTTCTTCTGCTCCTGTGCGCGGCGGTAGAAGAAATAGACGAGTGAATCGCCGTGATGTTCCTGAATGACGTCGATGATGCGGGGGTTCAGCTTGTTTTTTACCGCGAGATCAACGCCGTCTTTGACGTGGGCGATGATGATGAGGGAGCTCATCGTCGGGGTGAGGGTATCGTGGGGGTTTTCCGCTCCGTCGTGCTGATTTTCGATGAAATAGCCGGGTTTTTTGAGTTTCCCCACATCGTGGAAATACGAGCAAACGCGGCACATCGGGGCGTTGGCACCAATTTTCTCGGCGGCGGCTTCCGCCAACGCGGCGACGACCAGGCTGTGGTGGAAAGTTCCGGGCGCTTCGAGCTGCATCTGGCGCAGCAGTTTGTGGTTCAAGTCGCTGAGTTCGAGCCAACTGATGTCGGTGGTGAGTTGGAAGGTTCCTTCAAAAAGCGGGAGCAAGCCGCTGATCAGCATGGCGGTCACCACGGCGGTGCTGAACGACGCAGCGCTGCCGGTGCCGAGCACTTGCAGATGATCCATGGCATCCGGTCCGAAACAGGCGGCGATGTTCAAGCGCCCGAGGATGACCCCCAGAACCAGGGTCACCGCGCCCACGGCGATCCCGGCGCGCAGGAGCTGGATGCGTTTGCGGACCTGGTAGGCGAGCAGGACGCTGGTCATGCCGCTGACCAGACTGAGGATCATGTAGCCGAGCACATCCGGCTGCGGAACCAGCAGACAGCCGATCAATGTGACGTAAACCGCTGAAAACGACGCGACGGCGCGCCCCAACAAGACGCCGTGAAGCATCGGAGCGAGGGCGAAGGGAACCATGAAAAACCGGAACACCTCGGGAATCGTTCCCGAGTCCACCAGCCCCATCACCGCCCGGACCATCAACAGATGGCCCAACAGGCCGCCAAGCACGAGCACCACCCGGCTGTTGCGGCGGCAGGAAGTTTGCAGGCTGACCTGAAACATCACGATGGCGGTGATCGCGATGACGAAACTGTAAAGCGAGCCCTTGATCGGGTCGTTCGCAAAGGCGGTGCCGGACGATGCCTTGAGGACCAGCACCGCACTGGCGACGGCGAAGGTGGCGTAAAGCGCCATTTTCACCCAGACGCTGTCTTCCAAGGCCTGGACGACCGGATTTTCGCTATGAACCCTGCGCTTTTTTCCCGACGAGAGTCCCTCTCGGGCCAAGCGCCAGCGTTTGATGGCATCCAAAAATCCCACGGCGGTAATTTTGAGTCTTTGTTGCGGGTGGGATCCCAAGATCGGCACCCGGCGGGGCGGGAAGCTACTCTTGAATCCAGGCCTTGGCAATCTGCAATTCTGAGGGAGGAAATCCGCAGAAAAGAGAATGTGGTTAGCCCTTGGATTCCTTGTCGTTTCTTTCGCGGGCGAGTCTGGAGACACGCGGTCCGACCGAATGACGGCTCATGGCAGTTTCCACGCCGACCGGTATTTTTCGTATTCGGCCTTGGGCAGGAGCACGTAGAGCGGGCGCTTGGAGGGATCGATCTGGGAGATGAGCCACTGGAGCTTGGGTTTTTCCATGGTGGTGCAGCCAGCGGTGGGTGCGGCTCCCTCGCGCCGCCAGATATGGAAGAAGATGGAGGAACCGGCGTTGGGAGTGACTTTCGGCGGCGCGTTGTGGGCGATGAAGAGCTTGAGCGAGTGGACCGGATCGGTTTGTTTCATCTGCTGCTTTTTCTCCCACGGCGAGGCGGGATCATGCGGCAGGATGACGTTGCGGTTGTATTCCGGCGAGGCGGGGTCTTCCACCCACAGGTCGCGAGCGGTGACTTGGCGATACGGCAGCGAAGGATGTTTGCGGATGGCCGGTTCATAGCCCCAAGCACCGCCGATGGCGAAAACTCCGGCGGGCGAGCGGTTGTCACCCTCTTTTTTAGTGGCGACTCCGGCGGGGACGGGGTGGATGCCCTTTCCCCAGACGAGTCCGCTTTTCCCAAGGCGGCCCTGCCAGGACTCGCTAGCGGGTTTCCAGGTGCCGCTGGATTTTTGATAGAGACGGAGCGTCACCTTGGAGCTGTCCCAGCCGTCGGCAATGCCCACGAGACATTGGCTGGAATTCACCGGCAGCTCGAATGCGGCGGCGGGAAGGATGGAAAAAAGAACGGGGATGAGGAACTTGAGGTGCATGAGAAGCGCGTGGGATGAGTCTGACGATTGATTGATCGACGAAAACAGGCCCGGATCAACCGAAACCGCCCACAAAAAAGGCCGCCTCCATTTCGGAAGCGGCCTTGTTCGAAAATTTCAGCAGATCAGCTCAGTTGGCTGCCACCGCGGCCGGAGCCGGCGGGATGACATTCACACGGCGGCCTTCCTTGTCGAAGAACACGCGGCCATCGACGAGAGCGAAGAGCGTGTGGTCCTTGCCGCAACCGACGCCCAGGCCCGGATGGACCTTGGTGCCGCGCTGGCGGATGATGATGTTCCCGGCGATCACGGCCTGGCTGCCGAATTTCTTCACGCCGAGGCGCTTGCTGCGGGAATCGCGACCGTTCTTGACGGAGCCTTGTCCTTTTTTATGGGCCATGGAAGTAGGTGGGTGAGTGGTGGAAAATTAACCGGCGATCGAGGTGATCTCGAGCGTGGTCAGGCTGCGACGGAAGCCCTTGGTTTTGTGGAAGCCCTTGCGGCGCTTGAACTTGAAGGCGACACCCTTGGGTCCGCGATACTGGTTGATGACCTTGGCGGTCACCGAAGCACCTTCGACAAGGGGAGCACCGATTTTCACGGACTCGCCTTCGCCGACGATCAGGACGTCAAAGGTGACGGTCGAATCGACTTCGGCATCGAGTTTCTCGACATCGAATTTGTCGCCTTCTTGGATGCGGTATTGTTTACCGCCGGTTTTGATCACTGCGTAGGCCATGGCCGTATTGGAAATAGAGTTGGTCCGCCCTTGTGGGCGGGCGGGGAGAACACCACGGTGCCCCCCCCTGCGCAAGATTTTTTTATAAAGAATCCGAGTTTTCGGGAAATCGGGTCGCCTGGCTCGGAAACGGGCCGTTTCCCGGCCTTCCCGCGCGATTTGAAATGACGGTCGCATCCCGTGCTTGATCGGAAGACGGTCGGGGTTTAGTCCCTGCGGCCCGATTTCATGTCTGTCTCTCCTTATGCCATTCCTTCGCCCGCGCTCCAGCGTGAGGTGACACGCCGCCGCTCGTTCGCGATCATTTCCCACCCGGATGCCGGAAAGACGACTCTCACGGAGAAGTTCCTGCTCTACGGCGGCGCGCTCAACCTGGCCGGCAGCGTCACCGCCCGGAAAAACCAGCGCGCGACGACTTCGGACTGGATGGACTTGGAAAAACAACGGGGGATCTCCGTGAGCTCCACCGTCCTGCAGTTCGAATACAAGGACTGCGTCGTCAACATCCTCGACACGCCGGGGCACAAGGATTTCTCGGAAGACACCTACCGCGTGCTCACGGCCGTGGACGCCGCCGTCATGGTGGTGGACGCCGGCAAGGGCATCGAAAGCCAGACGCGGAAACTCTTCGAGGTCTGCCGCCGCCGGGGCGTGCCGATTTTCACCTTCATGAACAAACTCGACCGCCCTGCCCGGCCGTCGATGGATCTACTCGACGAGCTGGAATCCGTGCTCGGCATCCACGCCTATCCGGTCAACTGGCCGCTCGGCGACGGTCCGCGATTCCGGGGGGTTTACGACCGCGAGCAAAAGCAGGTGCATCTGTTCCAACGCACGGTTCACGGTGCCTACCGCGCGCCGGTGGCCGTGACCGGCATCGAGGACGAGAGCGTGAAGGAAGCGGTGGAGGAGGGAACCTATCTGCAAGTCTGCGACGAGCTGGAACTGCTGGAAGGCGCCGGCGCGGAGTTCGATTTGGAAAAAGTCCTCGCTGGTGAACTCACTCCCGTCTTCTTCGGTAGTGCTGCTAACAACTTCGGCGTGCAGCTCCTGCTCGACCGTTTCCTCGAACTCTCGCCACCACCCACACCGCGCGAGAGCGGCGGGATGATGATCGATCCGGCGTCCGAGGAATTCTCCGCCTTCGTTTTCAAGATCCAGGCGAACATGAACCCGAAACACCGCGACCGCATCGCCTTCGTGCGCATCGTGTCGGGACAGTTCAAGCGCGACATGGACGTGATCAACGGCCGCAGCGGCGAAAAAGTCCGCCTCGCCAACTCGCAGCGCCTCTTCGCCCGCGAGCGCGAAACCGTGGACGACGCCTTCGCCGGCGATGTCGTCGGCTTGGTGGGAAATTACGATCTGCTCATCGGCGACACGCTTTCCTCTCTGCCCGGCGTGACCTTCGATGAAATCCCGCGCTTCGCGCCCGAGTGTTTTTCGTTCCTGCACAACAAGAGCACGGCGAAATACAAACGCTTCCGCGACGGGCTCCAACAGCTTCTCAAGGAAGGCGTGGCCAGCGAGTTCGTGCTTATCGACAGCGAGGGCCCGCAAATCCCGCTGCTCGGCGCGGTCGGTCCGTTGCAATTCGAAGTGCTGCAATACCGGCTCGAAGGCGAATACGCCGCGGAGACGCGGATCGAGCCGGCGAACTGGTCGCTCGCCCGCTGGCTGAAGCCGAAGGAAGGCGACCCGCTCGCGCCGGAAGCGCGGCCGTCGCTCTCGCTCGGCGCTGCGCTCGCCCGTGACTCCAACGGTTGGTTGGTCGCCCTACTCCCCAGCGAGTGGGCGCTGAAAACCTTCAGCGACAAGAACGAGGACTGGGTCATCTCCGAGCAGCCCTTCCCGCCGCCAGCGGTGGTGAAATAACAGCTAAGACGCCAGCGGCCCGGCCAGCTTGAGCAGCGCGGGGTCGAGTTTGTATTTTGAATCGGCGACCTCGTGAATCGGCAGGTGGCCGTAGCTGCCGTCCCGATAGATCATGATCGAGTTGGTCTGGCCGGCGTCCAGCGAGTCCACGGCGGCGACCGCGAATTTGTAGGCCATCACGCGGTCGAGCACCGTAGGCGAGCCGCCGCGCTGGATGTGGCCGAGCACGGTGAGGCGGGCTTCCATGCCGATGGAGTCGTTGATCCAGCGTGTGAGGTAGTCGCCCATCTTCGTGCCCTCGGCGACGACGGCGATGACGTAGCGGCGGCCGTTGGCGATGTCGTGTTTGATGCGCGCGCCGATGGTGTCGAGGTTGTAGGGAATTTCCGGGACGAGGCAGATTTCCGCGCCACAGGCGAGCGCGCTTGTTAGCGCGAGGTAGCCGCAATGACGGCCCATCACTTCGACGACGAAGGCGCGGGAAAACGAGCTGGCCGTGTCGCGAATGGAATCCACCGCCTCGCGGATCACGTTCAGCGCGGTGTCCACGCCGAGGCAGTAGTCAGTGCCGGCGATGTCGTTGTCGATGGTGGCGGGAATGCCGGCGAAGGGCACGCCGAAGTCGCTGTAAAACTGGTTGAGCGCGCGGAACGAGCCGTCACCGCCGATGACGATGAGCTTCCCGATGCCGCGGCGTTTCAAATTTTCGTAAGCCACTCTGCGGACCTCGATGTCGAAAAACTCCGGCGAGCGCGAGGAGCGGAGCCGCGTGCCGCCGTGGTGCAGCATGCCCGAAACCAGCTCGCGGGTGGCGGGCACGATGTTGTCCGCGATGAGTCCACGCAGCCCGTCATAGATGAGATGCGTTTCGTAGCCTCGCTGGGTGGCGTAATCGACGGCGCATTTGACGGCGGGATTCATTCCGGCGGAGTCGCCGCCCGAGGTGAGGATTGCGAGACCTTTGGACATGAAGTCCAGGGAAGCAACCGGGATGCCGAATCCCACGGGAAATCACGCTTAAAGCCCGCGATACTCGGTGGCGAGCTTCTTGGCGGTGGCGATGGTGTTGCGATGCAGCTTCGCGGTGAACTCCGGCTGCCGGTTGTAGCCGCCGCCGTAAAGCACGGCCACCGGGATGCGGTTCTTGATGAACGCGCCTAGCAGGACTTCGTCACGACGCTGGATGTCCTTGAGCGACAGGTGCATTTGACCGAAGCGGTCGTTGCGGTGGTTGTCCGCGCCGGAGATCCAGATGACCAGATCCGGCGCGAAGGCATCGAGCGCGCCGGCGAGGCTGACGAAAAGTTGTTTCAAATACATGTCGCCCTCGACGTAGCGGACGGTCTCGATGTCGAGCGTGCCGACGACCTTCTTCGTCGGATAATTCCGGCCGACGTGGATGGAATACGTGAAGACGCGCGGGTCGTCGCCAAGCAACGCGGCGGTGCCGTTGCCCTGGTGGGCGTCGGTGTCCACAACCATGATTTTGATATTCGGCTGCTTGTCCTGAAGGTCGCGGATGGCGATGGCGACATCGTTGAAAACACAATACCCTTCACCGTGTTCGCGGAAAGCGTGGTGCGTGCCGCCCGCCAGACAGACGCCGACGCCCTCGGCCAGCGCCGCGTGACAGGCGAGCCGGGTGGCCTCGACTTCGGTGACGCTTCGCTGATAGAGCTTGGGCGTCACCGGCAGCCCGAGGAGCAGTTGTTCCTTCCGGCCGAGCAATCCGGATTCGATTTTATGAATGTAATCCAGCTCGTGAACGCGCTGGAGCAGGTGCACGTCGGCCGCACGGACCTCGATGATTTCCTCGGGACGGAGGATGCCGCCGTCGAGCAGCATGTCCTTGGAGACGCGGAATTTCTCCATCGGGAACGGATGCCCGGCGGGTAAATCAAGTTCCAAGTCCTGTGAATAAAAGCAGCGCATCGTCCCGCCGCCAAGCAACAGCGGAATGACGGGAATTCCAAGCGGTAAGTGAGAAACGGCATTGCGCTTGCGGGCCGAGCGCAAGCCGTGAGAGCTTGCGGCGGATTTGACGGCGATTCGAAATACCCAGTTGGACGGATGGCGGGCCTTCGCGGTGCTGGGGGTGATGTGGCTTCACTGGTCGCCGCCGGCCTGGCGCGGATCCATCCCGTTCGAGATCGGACTGTTTTTTTTCCTGACGCTGACCGGGTTTCTCATCACGCGGATCCTGCTGCGCGAGCGGAAGGCGGGCGAAAGCAGCGGTGAAAAATGGCGGACCAAGAC
>JBEDKU010000845.1:0-5605 GCA_041172045.1 Verrucomicrobiota bacterium
CCTCGCCGCGATCTAGCGAATAGGTGGAGCGTCCAGTGCGCTTTGGATTTCCCTCACTTTCTCCGGTGCGATGAGCAGCAGGAGCTTGAGCTGCACGGGGTGGAGCTTGCGGAGTTGCGCGAGAAGGCCGCGATCCTCGGGCAGCACCTGGATGGCATCTTCCTGCGGTGAAACGGCGGATTGTGGCAGGAGTTGATCCACCGTGATCAAGCTGGGAGTGGCCGTCGCAATGCGAACCGGAGCGGTTAAGTCGACACTCTCGGAAGCTTCCGCAGGAGTCCCGCGGATCGTGAGGTCGATTTTTTTCGCGGATGGATCCGGGTGACGTTCGGGAGCCATTTTGCAGAGATTCCATGGCAGGAAGGAACCGGCGGGATCTTGCAGCCTGAGATTCGCGTCGATGAGGCGGTGGATGGGATCGGCGCTGGTGATGTTATACCACTTGCCGTTGTGCTCGAAAGGACGCGGTCCGGCGGTGAGGGCTTCGATGAAATCGGCTTTGGCCTGATTGTAGAGCTCCGCGAGTTTTCCGGCGACTTGGGCGGCTTGCTCGGGAGTGAGCGACCATGCATCGACAAGCGCCGCGTGATACCAGCGGTCCTGCGCCTTGCGCTGGGCGAGATAGGCTTCCTTCGGCGCGACACGGATGCCGAGGTCGAGGCCGGCGGTTTGGAAGTCCTCGACGATCCAGCCGATTTCCCGGTCGGTGAGGCCCTTGGCACGGCGGCTGGCGTAGTCGGCAACGGGCGCGGATGAAGGAGCCGGGCGCACGCCACTGCGTGTTTTCAGCGGCGGCGGAAGCTCCCGCTGCCGGTTGGCGACCTCACGGGCGACGGCGATCTGCGCCTGCCAGATGGCGCCGCCAGTCACCAGAAAGGCGAGGAAGAACCAAGCGAGAGTGAGCTGAAAATTCCTATTCATCGGCAGTCGATCGCCGGGAAACTAGCGGTGGGGTGGGGGAATTGCGATGGGAACTTGTCATTTGTCACTGCGGCCTGGTCACGATGCTCAACAGGAATGGAAATGAGTTCTTCACAACATCCTGAATAAAAATAGCCGATGGTCGGGGCGGCGGGATTCGAACCCACGACCTCCTCGTCCCGAACGAGGCGCGCTACCAGGCTGCGCCACGCCCCGACTTGCTTGGCGTGTCCCGCGGGAACGCGGGCGAGAGATCGGGATTTTCCCGTTTATCTCACATGGATCAAGCGGATTTTGCGGGGATGCAGCGGTTTGTAGCGGGACCATGGTTTTTCATGGCGGCTTACTTCGGCAGCTTGATTTCCGGGGCGTCGGTGAGCTCAATGCTGGTGTCGAGGTTCTTCAGCTTCACCTTGCAATCAAACAGGTCGGTGCGCCGGTCGAGCCGGGGGGTGACGGATCCCGAGGCCCGTGACCGATAGAGGTCGCCGGTGTCGACGTCGGTGACTAACAAGGTTTCCACGTTGGAATCGGCGATGGCCTGGATGCCGTCGCGGGCGAACTCGAAGTCGGACGGCGTGAACACCGCGGCCTGGCCGTAGTGGATGTCCATCGCCGGGACGCTTGGCAGATTGCCGATGACGCCGGCGGTGGCGACGAAGATCTGGTTCTCGATCGCGCGCGCCTGGGCACAGTAGCGCACCCGGAGCTGCGCGTGGCGGTCATCGCAGCAATAGGGGACGAAGAGGATGTCCACGCCCTGGTCCGCGAGGTAGCGGGTGGCCTCGGGGAACTCGACGTCATAACAGATCTGCACCGCGATTTTCGCCTTTGGCGTTGGCAGAACGATGAGCTCGCTGCCGCCGGAGATGCCCCAGTAGCGTTTTTCCGACGGGGTGATGTGGAGCTTCGGCTGGGAGATGTAGCGGCCCTCGGGATCGAAAATCAGGCACTTGTTATAGAGCTTGCCGTCCTCCTCGATCGGGTGGCTGCCGCCGATGATGTAGAGGCCGTATTTCTGGGAGAGTCCGGACATCAGCTCGATGAAGGGGCCGGTGAAATCGGTGGACAGGCGGCGGATCCCCTGGATCGATGACAGCGGCTCGATGAAGGAAAGGAGCTGCACGGTGAAAAACTCGGGAAACAGCACGAAGTCGGAGCGGTAGTCCGCCGCCGTTTCCACCCAGTATTCCACCTGGTTGGCGAAGTCCTCGAAGCTGTCGATTTTCCGCACCTGGTATTGCACGCAGGCGATGCGGACCTTCGAAGAAGGCTCCGTTTCGACATAATCGGGATTGAGCCACTCGATGATGCTCGCGTGGTTGAGGCTGACGGGATCGGTGATGTAGTTGCGCAGGATGCCGCGGGCGACGAAGCCCTCGCGCAGTTGGAAACTCAGCACGTTGTCGCGGATCTCGCCGTCCTTGACCTTTTGCACATACTCCTCGGGCGTGAGTTCGACGGCCATCGCGGCATAACCTGCGAGACGTCCGCCGGCGAGGATGCGGCGTAAATTGAGCCGTTTGCAAAGCACCCGCCGGGCTTCATAGAGCGCCGCGCCGATGCCTTTTCCCTGGTCGTCCGGATCGACATAGACGTCCGCGCCGTAGAGGGTGTCGCCGCTCGGGTCGTGGTTGTGGAAGTAGCCGCCATCGGTGATGCCGGCGTAGGTGTGCTGCCGATAGGGATCGCGATCCGCCTTGATGATGAGCGAGGCGACCGCTCCGACGATGCGGCCGTCGATGGCTGCGACGAGCTGTCCGGCGGGGAATACGTTGAGATGGTTTTGCAATTGCCGGACGCTCCACACCACGTTTTCCTCGCCAAGCAGCGGGAAGGCCCGGCTGTTCATCTCGATGAGGCGGGGGAAATCCTCGGGCTCGACCTGTCGGATGAGAACTTCCCCGGCTTTGCTCTGATACGTGGAAGATTCCATGGCCCAAGTCTCCCGAGAATCGCCATGGGGTCAAGCAGGGCTAGCCCATCATTCTGGCAGCCGTCGCGGAGCACGGGCCGTCCCGTTTCGAGCGATCTTTGGGAGGCGGCTTTCCCACACTGGACAAACTTGGCGGGCTCTGGCAACCATCCGCCCCCATGTTGTCCGAGTTAGCGAAAGCCTATGAACCCCAAGCGGTGGAAGCCAAGTGGTACGCCGCCTGGATCGAAGGAAAATGTTTTGAAGCCGATCCTTCGTCCGCGAAGGACGGGTATTCGATCGTCATTCCGCCACCGAATGTCACCGGGATTTTGCACCTCGGCCACGTCCTGAACAACGCGCTGCAAGACATTCTCGCCCGCCGCGCGCGGCAGAATGGCAAGGAAGTGTTGTGGCTCCCCGGCACCGACCACGCCGGCATCGCCACCCAGGCGCGGGTCGAGCGCGAGGTGCGCGAGACGGAAGGCGTGAGCCGCCGCGATCTCGGGCGCGACGAGTTCCTCAAGCGCGTCTGGGATTTCAAAAACAAACACGGCGACATCATCATCAACCAGCTCAAGCGCCTCGGTTGCTCGTGCGATTGGGGCCGCGAGCGGTTCACGATGGACGCGCCTTACACCGAGTGGGTGAGCCATGTCTTCGTGGAGCTTTTCAAAAAAGGCCTGATCTATCGCGGCAAGCGGATGGTGAACTGGTGCCCGGTTTCGCTCACCGCGCTATCCGACGAGGAGGTGATCATGACGCCGCAGCGGTCGAAGCTGTATTTCATGAAATACGAGCTCGCGGACGCACCCGGCGAGTTTCTGGAAATTTCCACGACCCGCCCGGAAACCCTGATGGGCGACGTGGCGGTGGCGGTGAATCCGAAGGATCCCCGCTTTGCGAAATACATCGGGCGCAAGGTGTTCCGGCCGTTTCCGCATGCGGAGATCCCGATCATCGCGGACGACCATGTGGACATCGAGTTCGGCACCGGCGCGTTGAAAATCACTCCGGCGCACGACAAGGCGGACTTTGAAATCGGCATCCGCCACAATTTGGAAATCATCGACGTGCTCACGCCGGACGCGCACATCAACTGCCCGGAAGTTCCCGAGCTTCACGGTCTTGACCGCATCGTCGCGCGCAAGCGGGCGGCGGCGAAGCTGGAGGAAATGGGCCTGCTGCTCAAAGTGGAGGAATACGAGAACAACGTCGGTTACTCCGAGCGCGGGCATGTGCCGATCGAGCCGCGCATCTCGATGCAGTGGTTCCTGAAATATCCCTGCGTGAAGGAAGCCGCCGATGCGGTGGCGAACGGCGACATCAAGTTCCGCCCCGAGCGCTGGGCGAAAACCTACGCGCATTGGATGGAAAATCTCCAGGACTGGTGCATCAGCCGCCAGCTGTGGTGGGGGCATCAGATTCCGGTCTGGTATCGCAAGGACAAGTTGGAGGATTTGAAGAACGCCGAGGCGTTAGGCATGAGCGATTTCTCCGCCGGAGACATCCACGTCGGCGTGGAAGCACCGGCCGATGCGGAGAACTGGACGCGCGACGAGGACGTGATGGACACCTGGTTTTCCTCATGGCTGTGGCCGTTCGCGACGATGGCGAACGTCGGCGAGGAAACCGCGACGCTGAAGAAGTTCTATCCGACCGACGACCTCGTCACCGGTCCCGACATCATCTTCTTCTGGGTCGCCCGGATGATCATGGCGGGCTACGAGTTCACCGGCGAGCTGCCGTTCAAGAACGTCTATTTCACCTCGATCATCCGCGACCTCAAGGGACGGAAGATGTCGAAGTCGTTAGGCAACTCGCCGGATCCCGTCGAGTTGATGGAGAAATACGGTGCCGACGGCTTGCGCTTCGGGCTGATGCGGATCGCGCCGGTCGGCAGTGATTTGCGCTTCGACGAGGTTTCCATCGAGGAAGGCCGGAATTTCGCCAACAAACTCTACAACGCCTGCCGCCTGCGCCAGATGGGCGGCGAGCCCTATCAGGCGCTCGACAGCATGGACGGACTGAATCCATTCCACCTCAACGCGATGGCCAAGCTCGACGAACTGGCCGCGGATCTGGAGCGGCTTTACGCGGACTACCGCTTCGGCGAAATCGGCCACCGCTTGTATGAATTCCTTTGGAACGACTTCTGCGACAAGTTCCTGGAAGCGCTCAAGCTCGACCTCCGCGACACCGCCCCGCCGGAAGTGAAGGCGCGGACGCTGGGGGTGTTCGACGTGATCATGGGCCGCTATTTGCAGTTGCTGAGTCCCTACATGCCGCACGTCACCGAAGAGCTTTCCGAGCGGATGGGCTACGTGGCTCCCGGGGAATTTCTCATGCAAAAGCTGCTTCCCGCAGCGCCGTTACTGGCGGAAATCCCGGTGGAAACGGTCGCCGCCGCGCAGGCGCTGGCGGCGGAGATTTACGAATCGGCCGGCCGGATGCGGAACTTGAAGGCGGAATACAAAATGGGTTCGCGCAAGGACATCAAGTTCGTGATCAAGGCTGCTCCCGAGTGGCTGGCCGGGCAGACGAAGACGCTCGCGTTGCTTGTCGGGGCGGAGGAAATCACCTTGGATTCCGCCTACGAGGCGCCGAAAGGCACACCCGCGGCGGTCACCGGAGTCGGCGAGGTTTACATGCCATTGGAAGGTCTGATCGACGTCGAAGCCGAGCGTGCGCGCCTGACCAAGGAGATTTCCAACATCGAGATCGAGGTCAAGAAGTGCGAAGGCAAGCTGGGCAACGCCAGCTTCGTGG
>JBEDKU010000846.1:0-13447 GCA_041172045.1 Verrucomicrobiota bacterium
GCCAAATTTTAAAGCCGCGGATTCGGGTTTCGGGTTTAAACTCTGACTTGGGATTTTCTTGGATTTTGCAATCCGAGGTAAATTGCCACACCGATTGAACCTGTCCAGCCATTTATTGCAATTTTATGCATTTATGACATTTATTGTAGATACAACGGATTCGCCGACGATTCATTTGGAGAGACGACACCACAAATCCACCTCCGGTCGGATATCACCAATGTAATTTAATGCAAAATTTGTGTTGCCCCGCCGATTTCGTGTGATACCTCTTACGCACTTTGATGCAATTCGTGACGAGTGCTGCACCAAAAACCCAATAACCCATCCCCGTTTGGATTCCACGTTTTGCCGAGTGGCAATGCCTGAATTCCAAAAATCCAACCCGCAAGAGAACCATCGATTACTTGAAAAAACCATGAAAACGAACATGAGAAAACTAACCCTCTGCGCCCTGCTGGGTGCTGCAATGAGTGCCCATGCGGCACCCGTCCTGTTTCCCAACGGCGATTTTGAAACCGCCGGCGGAGCCTCCTGGGGGAAATCTCCAGCTCCGCCCACCGGAAATTTCCTCTTTCCTGCCACCGGGGGAAATCCCGGCGGCTATGGTGAAATGGGCAACACCCAACCCGGCGGTTATGCCGTCCTCATCTCGAATAACGACCAACCCTATCCGCTCTCAAGCCTGGGGCTCGTTGCTGGCAATACCTACACGTTTTCCTACGATATGATCGCATCCGTCGCCGGGGCGGCCAAGGGAGGTGTCAAGATTGAATCGTGGAGCGCAACCGCCGGAATTTCAAACTCAGGCGACCAGCGGGTCACCGCTGCATCAACCGGATGGGCGACCTACACGTATAATTATCAAATCGACCCCGAAGCCACCCACATCAAAATCGTGCCCTTGTGGACACCGAACGAAACTGTTGGGTTCGACAACATCGGCGTGAACAACACCCCCTTCGCGCTATTCGCCCCTCTTCAGATTCCCAACGGAGACTTCGAAATCCCAGCCGGGGCGAACTGGTCCTATTACACCGATGGCTTCGGGCTCACATATCCAACCACGGGCGGCAATCCAGGGGGAAATGCCGTCATCGACGGGACCTCTGGCGGTGGCTATGGGGTGCTGGTGGCATTTAGCAACGCTGAGAAAAGGGCCGCTTCGCTGGGCCTCACACCCGGCGGGCCTTGCACGATCCAAATGGACATGAAGATCGTTAGTGGCACGAATGTCGGCGGACTGAAATTGGAGGGACCGGCAGGTTTCGCGCCCGTGATTGAACCCGCACCTCTCGCTGGTGTGGGCGTTTGGGCTACCTATACCTTCGAGTTCACCCTCCAAAACGGCCTCAATCCAGTCAGTCAGTTCAAAATCGTGCCACTTGGTAGATCTGGTTCCATCGTTGCCTACGACAACATCAAGATCGTGCTTCCCGGGCCGCCTGCCCCGCTTCAGGCAACCATCACCCAGGGCACTTCCGTGAGCTGGGCGGCTAGCGCGGCCAATCAGTATCAACCGCAGGAGGGTCCAAGCGTCAGCGGACCATGGACCAACCTCGGCTCGCCGATCGTTGGCAACACCGTCACCTCCCGCTTCGACAGCAGCACTTCTCCATTCTATCAAGTCCTGCAAAGCGTTCCATCCGTGCAAGAGGCCGCGTACAACGGAAATTTCACACTCGAAGGATTCGACGCCGACGAGGCCGATGGCTGGAACCCGGCCCAGAGCCAATGGCCGCTCCGCCTCGCTACCGGCGGTCGCACTGACAATGGCGCATGCATGCAGCTCCAGGTGCTCAACGTTGGGGCCACGCCGAACGGTTCCGAGATCCAACAGAACACCAACAGCATTCTCGACAATGAAAACGGTGCGATCGTTCCGGGAAACAGCTACACCTTGTCCTTCTGGGCCAAGCAGATCAGCAGTGGCGCGAGTTATGTGCAGGAATACCGGGTCTCCTTCCTCGCTGAAGGTGGCGCGGAAGTCCAGATCGGCACCTGGCAGGGCTTTTCCGCCCCCGTGGGCGGAGATTGGCAGCAAAAGACCCTTTCCGGCCTGGTGGCTCCTGCCGGAGCCGTGACGGCGCTTATCCAGATCGTCGGCAAGACCGGTGCCGTGGACGGTGGCTTGGGAGAAGTCCTCATCGACGATGTATCCCTGCTGTCCTCAGGCTTCGGCTCCCCTACCCCGCTTGCCGCGGCCACGGTGCCCGCCGTCGAGATCAGTTGGCCGTCACTGAGCGGTTGGGACTATCAAGTCCAGTCATCCGGAGATCTCAGCACCTGGTCGAACTTCGGTGGGGTGATCGTCGGCGACGGATCGATCAAAGCCGTGTATGACACCATGGCAAATCCATCCAAGTTCTACAAAGTCGGCGAGTTCTGATAAGCCCGCTTGGTTTCAGTTAACTCCAAGGCCACTCGATCTCCGGATCGGGTGGCCTTTTTTTTGATCAGTTTTTCGCCCGCTTGTCCTGCGGAATGATTTCAAGAGTGAGTTCCTTGGAGGCGGGATCCGCCGCTGGCACGATGAAAATCAATTTCCGCAAATTGGGATCATGCTCCCAAACCGCGGAATAACGGATGACCTCCGGAGCCGCCTCGGCAAACAACTGCACGCCGATGTTGCGGGCCTCGCCCCCGGAGCGATGTCGGTGGTGCCAAACGATTCCGGAACGGCCTTGGTCTCTTTCTCACAGCGGATCATCAACGGCTTGTCCGCCGTATTGACGAAGCGAAGGGATCCCCAGGGAAAACCGGCATCGCCATCCTCCATGACAAAGACCCGCATGCCGGACGGACTGTCCGGATCCGCGAGAATCACCACCAGCGGCGACTTCATGTCGGCCGCCAAAGTGATGTCCACGCTGGCGGGCTTGCCATTGGGCCGTTCGCGATCGAGCGCGACCAAGGCGGGCGGCGTTTTACCTAGGGAGCAGGTATAGGCTTTGGAGCGTTTCTTCGGATTGAGGTCCTCCAACTCGGTGAGACGCTTGCCGTCCTGAAGGGCGATCTTGCGCCCCGCCACCTCCTGATTCAATGGCAGAAAGCGGATCGGAGCGGCAGCGGCCACATCGCACCACGCGAAAACCGCCAGCGCCACGGCGGCGGGAAAAACTGAAGCGACACGGAGTGTGATATGGGATTGGTAGATCGTTTTCATAGTCGGAAAAAACAGGTTGGTGAATCAATTCATTTTTATGCAACTCTGGGATCTTGCGCCGACCCTGCCAGCCCAAGCAAGGTCAAACTCCGCCCTTGGAAAAGTTCCAACAGCACGCCAAACGGGGCGTGGACGGGGTTTTCAGAAAGCTTCCGCCCAGCTGCAATCTTATGCAAAATTTGGATTGCCGAGGCGTCTGGTTTGGGTAGTTTTCAGTATTCCTTCAGTTGGAACCAATCCCTGTAACCCACTCAAATCCATGAAGCTTGGAAACCCATTCCAGTCGGGCGGCCTTTGCCGGACTCTCCTAACTACCACCGGACTGCTCACCGCCACGTGCGCGACGGCATCCTCCCAGATCGAGTATTCCAGCGACTTCGAGTCGCTGAACGCAGGGTCCCCTTCCGCGCTGTCGGACGCCTCGTGGACCGCTTATGCCAATGTCTTCACTTCCGGAGGGGCGTATCTTTACGGCTACTCAAGCACCCCGCCCATTGGTGGGAGCGGCTTTTGGGGCGTAACCACCAACCAGGCGGGGCCGGCGCAGGGAGTGCAAGGTCTGGTGGTTTATAGCGACTACTACAATCAGGGAGCCCAAACCGCCGGCCAATTGGTCGAGGCAAGCGCCTTCCAGCAGTTCCCGATCTTTCTTGAGGACGCCGGCACCTATGAATTCCGCTTCGATGCCAAGGCGGGAAACCTCGTCAGCCCCTCCAAGGCGCAGGCTTTCATCAAAGTGCTGAATCCCGCCGACAACTACGCCACCGTCGCAAGCGTCACCTTCGACACCTCCGCGCTTCCGGTCACCTGGGGGACCTACTCGATCCGCCTTGAGCTTGATGAAAGCATGGAGGACATGATCCTTCAGTTCGGCTTCTCCGCCACCGCGAGCAACAACCAGGGTTCCGGAGTCTTCTATGACAATTTAGTCTTTGGAATCGCCCCGTCCGCGCCACCGGTGATCACTCAAATCACCAAATCCGGCCAGGTGGTCAGCGTGACTTTCCCGTCCGAGACCGGCTTCAACTACGATCTCGTGAAATCGACGGACGGCATGGCAACCTTCAATCCGGTGGTCTCCCAGACGGTGATCCCCGGCGACGGCACCCCCAAGGTAGCCACCGACAACGCGGCCACCGAGCCGACCGCGTTCTACCGGATCCGCCGGCAGTAACCGGACAACCGCCACCGCGCGAGGACCCTCTGAACCAAGACGAAGCTCGACCGCATGTTTTAGCTGGTCCCTCGCATGCAAGCCCTCATTCAGCGGCTCCTTCGGTCTCCGCCCCAGAAGACATTGGCAATGCCTCCGAGTTTGTCGATCTGCCGCATTTCATCGATGGACATGGTCTCGGTGTGTCCGTCGTAAAACGCGACCACCGCCTTGTTTTGATGGCGATAGGCGATCTTGCTATCGGAGGTCTTACCCTCGACCGGTGACTTTTTCCAGAGCAAGCGCCCGCCGTAGTTGGCGATCCAGTCGGTGGCGGTGATGAAGGCAAAGGCCTCGCTCGGGTTTTGCACGGAGGTAACGGTGTGGGCGCGGGACGTTCCGGGCTGCCCCCAACCGCCGCCAGGCACGTTTTCATTGTTGTAGGCGAAGCTGGCTGAAATGCGGCTCCATTGAAATTTCTTGGCCCGCACCACGGTCGGATCGAGAACCTGCTCGGGAAGGCCGTCCACCCCTTCGAATTCCTCAGCCTCGTCGAGCGCCGGATTGTCGCCAATCAGCGCTTCGAGGAAGACGCGGTTATAGTGCCATGGGGTGCCGGGCTTGGATTCCTCATCGAAGGAATAGGCGGCCACATACTTGCCGTTGTGGTCCACCGCATAGAGGGCGTTGGCTTGGGCGAATCCAGCGATGCGCTTGAGAGTCACCGACGTATCGGCACTTTCCCGCAGTTTTTTCGTCCCGACCATGCCGATCCCGGCGAGCGCGCCGATGATGGTGATGGTGACCAGCAGCTCGACCAAGGTGAATCCCCGGAATCGAGCGGAGTTTGAGTTTGTTGGGGTTTTCATATGTTACCGATGTGTTTCCGAGCCGTCATTTCAAAGCTCTGGCGTGAATTGGAGGAATGCGCACATCCGGAGTTGGGTTTATCATCAGCCATTCGCTGATCGGATGCGAAGGGAACCTAAGAGAGGTTTGAAGGGACCGCAACCACAAATTGCACATATTTGCATAGATTGGAATTCGGGGCGAACCGTGCGAACTGGAGCGATTTCACGGTCACACAACGGATTGGCGCTTGGACGACAATTTCACCCGCAAGGTCCACTCCCGGACCTCGCGAGGCGCGAGAAGTGAAACTGGCGACGGCTCCTTGATGTCGGATAGATGGTCCACCGGCGCGTTGGTCGGTTCGATGGCCCAGTGGTGCAACCCTTTCCAAAAGCCACGGGTGATCCAGATACCGGCGTACGGGAACAACGCGGCCGGCCAGGCGAGCGAGAGTCGGGCGCCGTTGGCGGCATGGATTTCCGCACGTCCCTTGGACAGCGGGCCGAGGAATACCTTGGCGGCGGGCGTGGCTCCTTTCGGGAAAAACGCCCGCGACAGGTCGTTGCCCGGCCATGGCAGCACTTCCCCGCCGCCGGGAGTTAGACAGGTTTTCTCGGTAGTGCGGATCTGGTCGCCGCGCTTCCACGTGAACAAGGGATGCCAGGCCCAGAGAAACGGCGTGGGAGTGTCCGCCCGGTTCTCGATGCGATAGTCGAAACGGACTTCGTTTTTCCCGAGGGAAATCCGCCGCTCGAAATCAAGCGGCAGGGATTTAAGCTTCCAACGGCAGGTGAATCCGCCCTTCGGATCGACATCGAATTCCGGCACTTGGTTCCACAACTCGCCGTGATCCGGCAGCGACTTGCGGCGGATCTTGCACGGCAGGACCGTGGGCAGGCACTCGTCGAGACCGGCCCCCGGACCGGGCGCGAAGTTGGCGGGGTCGGTGGGATGCCAGATGCGGCGCTTGCTGGCGGGAGCCCAGCCATCGAGCCACTCGCGGCGCGAAATCCGGTCCCGCAACGAGACGATTCGTCCGCCAAGCTCAGGCGCGATCGAGAGCGCGACGGCGTCGTTCGCCAGGGTGTGGATTTCGAAATCCCGGACCTTTTGACGAGAGTGGCGGACGCTCATGACGTTAGGGATTGGCTTTTTGCACGGTCAGCGACCGGGGCTTGGCCACGAGCTTGGTGCCGTCCGAGAAGGCGACATTCAGCGGGCTGGTGCCGAAGTTGTAGGCGGTGTAGGTTCTCACTCCATCTTTTTTAAAGACGTTGGTGAACGGATGGTCCGCCATCACGCTGGCGTCGTTGATGCCCAGCGTGTTGAGGGTTTCGATCCAGTGATACATGAAGGCGTGGGTGTTTCCGCCTTCCAAGGAGCAGGAGGGCGATGCATCCATGTAATTGGCGGCCTTGGCGGGATCGGCTAGAGCGCCAAACATCACGACCAGATCGCCCCAACCATTGTTGAAATCACCGCCCTTTTCCCGCTTTTCGACGATGCGGTCATAGTTCTTTTTCACATAATCGGGGTGACGCCCCATATAGATGGAAGCGGGCGTGAAGGGCAGCCAGTTGATGCCGTGGATGCAGTCGATGTCGCCGGAAAACCAGGTGGCGAAGGCCCCCTTGCCGCCCCAGATCATGCCGAGCGCGACCTGTTGGAAATCCTTCGGGAAATTCGTGCCGGAGACGTCGAACCAGTATTCCTCGACGGCGGTGCGCTCGATGTTGAAGAGCGAGAGGCCGGTATCGCGCACCGTCTTGTCACCCGTGGCCTCGCCCCACAGCATCATGCCATACCAGGCGTTCAGCGACTCGGACGAGGACTCCTGGTTGTTTCCATCCGCGAAATTCGCGTCGCCGGACGCCCAGGAGTGACCGGCGTATTTGTCGAAGCAACGGATGTAGGGGAACATCGTGTCCGTCCTGCTAGGCGAGGCGATGTCGCGGATGAGCATCATGACCATGGGCCCCCATTTTTTCGCCCACTCGGGATCGAGACGCGCGATCTCGCCCGCGGCCCGGATGAAGTAGCCGTAATGGAAGTGGTGGTCGTTGAGCGGCATGTCGCTGCCGTAGGACGCCTTGCTGCCGATCATCGAACCCCAGGTGGAGTCGTAATAGAACAACGGCGCCGTCTCATCGGGCGAGGCGGTGAACCAGTCTTCCAAACGCCGTTTCAACTCAGCGACGAAGACCTTTTGCAACTCGGGCGCACCCGCCATTTCGGCGATGCCGCTGAGCGTGGTTAGCCTGCCGAGAAGCTTGCCGTCCCAATAGGTATCGGCGAATGGAGCGGGTGCCTTCCCGGCCTCCGCCTTCAGGTATCCGAGCATCCGCTCCCGATCCTTGATGCCTTCCGCTGGAAACATCGGCAACACTCCCTGGACCGGCACCTCGGTGACAAATTCCGTTCCCGTGGCGACCTTCATTTCGCCACGCACGGATTTGTAGCTCATGTCCGTGAGCTTGGTGGAGGTGTATTTCCATTGGTGCGGATAGAGCGAGAAAATCGTGCCGGTTTCCGATCCTTCCCAGGCCTTGGTCTTGAAGCTGTAGGTGGCCTTCACCTTGCCGGGGATCGGCTGATAGTCCACCCGCGTGTCCACCACCTGGTTGTAGGCGTAGCGCTTGAACAGGGCCAGCGTCTCCGGTTTGTCATCCGGCAGCAGCGCGATCGAGAGATACGGTTTTCCCGGGGCGACGTTGGTGAGGACCGCGCTGTCGAGGCCGCTCCAGGTGGAGCCGGTCGGTCCGAACAGCCCGTAGTGGTTTCCGCGGATGGTCACTCCCAGCACCGCATCCTTCGCGGTCCCGGCCCACACCCTCGGCGGCATGGCGCAGCGCAGCACCGGTTCGCCTCCCGTGTAAGTGGAGTAAATGAATGGACTGCCATGACCGAAACTCGTCTTGAGCGTGGACGCCCCCCCGTTGAACGCCGCGGTCACGAACCAATCCGAGTAACCGCCGCACTCCGCCGCTTTAAACGGCAAGCCTGCCGAAAGGCCGATTTTCAAATCGCCGTCCTTGGTGACTCCGCCTCCCATGATCGCGTCCTTGCCTCCGACGAGACCGGAGCCGGGATAGCTGATCGCCAGTCCCTCCGCCGTGCAAACCATGCCGAACGGGTGGGCAAACATGTTGGCGGAGAATTCCTGCCACAGCAGCGAGCTCCACCACTGGCCGGTGACCGTGGGCCCTTTCACGTCGGCGGTTTTGTAAATCTTTTCCGGAAGCGGATTTAAACCCTCCGGAAGAACGGTCGTGTAACTGCCGGCACCCGCCGCGACGATTTCACCCGTGGTGGCCACGGGAGAAGTGCAGGACAGGACGGCGGCGGCGACTGCAATCCCCGGAATGGAGCGGAAAACAGGGGTTTTGGAATGGATTTTCATGGGTTTGGAGTGGGTCAATCTTGAACTAGACCGTGGGCTTACGGTGGCTCGCTCGCTTTAATTGCATAATTTTGCAATATCTTGTCGAACATAATTTCAGATAAATCCGATGCAACGGCCGTCGCGATGAATAATGCCACAGCGTTGCTGGCCCTGAGAGATGTGGCCATCCGCCGGATTGGACAATTAAGATTGGAGCCCGGCCCGCCATTTGCTTCATTTTGCGCGATGCCGTTCCCCCCGACGATGACTGTTTTCCTTTCACGTATTCTTTTTGCCGCCCTCTTGATCTCGGGCTCGCTGATGGCACAGCCGGCCGCTCCCCCGGTCAAAGTGTTGGTGATCGAAGGTGCCAGCAATCACGACTGGCAGCGCAGGGTGGCGATTTTCCGCAATATCCTCAGCCGCGACGGAGCCTTCGAGGTCGATGTCACCCTCGTGCCGCAGGACATGCAAAGTCCGGAATGGGCGGCGTGGAATCCGCAATTCTCCCATTACGACGTCGTCCTATCAGGCTATCGCAACGACGCCGGCAACGCGACCTGGCCCGCCGCCGTACAAACCGCCTTCGCCGCCTACATCCAGGGCGGCGGCGGATTCTATGCCTTCCACGAAGCCAACCAGGCTTTCGCCGACTGGCCGGAATACCAGAAAATCGTCGGCCTCACCTGGCAGCTCGCTTCCACCGGCACCGCCTTCACAGTAAATCCGGACAGCTCGCTGCTTGTGCATCCACCCGGCTCCGGCCTGGCCACCGGCCACGGAAACCGCGCCGACTCGCGGGTCACCCGCCGAGCCCTGCCGACCGTGCACCCGATCCACGCGGGCCTGCCGAATTCGTGGATCGCCGCGGACCTCGAAGTCGTGCGCTTCCCACGCGGAATCGACCCGAATGTTGCGGCCAACGTGACGATCCTCAGCCACGCCATCGATCCGGATCCGCCCGCCGGCCAAGCCGCGCTCAACCACCCGGTCGAGTGGACGGTCAACTACGGCAGCGGGCGGGTTTATGCCTCCACCTACGGCCACATCTGGAGCGACCAGCAGGAACCTCCGGGCATGCGCTGTGCCGCGTTTCAGGAAACCTTCGTCCGCGCCTTGAAATGGTGCGCGGGTAGAAATCCGGGCGCCGCCGTATCATCGGATTTCCCCACCACCGCCATCTCGCTGCGCCCCTATTCGGAAGGCATCGCCGGATTCGGCGGTGCCAAGGCGGTCGCGCCGTTTGCCAACGGAGTGCTGCCGACGCTTTCCATCGTGCCCACCCAGGTAGATACCCTTGAGGCGTTTCCGAATCTCGCATGGGAGTCGCCGATCGTCGCCCTGCCATGGCCCGCCGCTCCTAACGAACTCATGATCGCGGAAATGGACGGCCGGATTTTCCGCCTGCCGGACAATGACAATGCGACGCCGGCCCAACTCGCCACGGTCCTCGATCTCCGTAGCCGGGTTTGGTACATGAACTGGGACATCGGCGTGCCCACCCACAAACACGGCGGCATCCTCGGAGCCGCGTTTCACCCGCAGTTCGGCCAGGCCGCGGGAAAGGATTTTCTCTACGTCTACTATCTCAATCACCCGGGCGATAATCCGGATGCCACCATCGACGCTTACAACCCCTACTATGCCCGCCTCTCACGCTTCACCTGGAATCCCGTTAGCTCGACATTCGATCCCGCCAGCGAGCTGATCATGATCCAACAATTCGACACCGCCCGCGGTCACGATGGCGGCGGGCTGGTTTTCGGCGGCGATGGATTTCTCTACCTCAGCCTCGGCGACGAAGGCACTGAAAGCGGCGACTCCACGCCCCACACCCACAAAATCAACGACCGCGTGCGCTCCGGTGTTTGGCGCATGGATGTGGACATGCGCGGCGCACCGTTCAGCCACCCGATCGTCAACCAACCCGCCGAACCACCCTTGCAGCCGGGCGAAATCAACATCAACTCCATCGATCACACCTACACCCAGGGCTATTTTATTCCTAACACCAACCCATGGTCCGGCGTCGCTGGAGCGCTTGAGGAATTCTACGCCATCGGCCTGCGCGAGCCCCACCGGATGACTTATGACTCGGTGGCGAACCGCTTCTGGATCGGCGACGTCGGCGCGGGGGCCTGGGAGGAAGTCAACGTGATGGACGCGCCGGGACTCAATTTCCAATGGAACTACAAGGAAGGAAATGCCGCTGGCTTCCGGCCGACCCCGAGCCCGCTGCTAGGCACCGAGCGCGGCCCCGTCCACGCCTACGATCATGGCAACGGCAACTGCATCATCGGCGGCAACGTCTACCGCGGCACCGCGATACCGGAACTCACCGGAAAGTATCTCTTCGGCGACAACGGCAGCCAAATCTACTACTCGCTGGAATACGACGAACAAACGCAAAGCGCCGGTGCCATTCAACAGATCGGCCAGGGACGCGCGGGCACGATTTGGAACGGCATCAGTTCCTTCGGCCTCGATTCCAACAACGAACCGCTGCTCCTGCAAATGGGCGCGGGCACCGCGGGCGGCGGCCGGATTTCCCGCATCAAGCGCGCGGGCACCATCACCGGGGAAACCTGGGAATATCCGGCCCTGTTGTCACAAACCGGGATGTTCACGAATCTCGCCACGCTCGCGCCCGCGCCCGGCCTGGTTCCCTACGATGTCAACATGCCGCTCTGGTCCTCCGGCCTCTCGAAAAAACGCTGGGTGATGATTCCTAACGACGGCGTCCCGAACTCGCCCGCCGAGCAAATCACCTACAGCGAGAATCACGCCTGGCAGTTCCCGCTCGGCACCGTCTTCGTCAAACACTTCGCCCGCCCGGACAACAACGCGCCGCTCGAAACGCGCCTCCTCGTCCACGGCAAGGACGGCTGGGGCGGAGTCACCTACAAGTGGCGTCCCGGCGAAAATGAGGCGGACCTCGCCGAAGACGGGTTATTAGAAAACCTCACCCTCGACGGACAGACCTTCGAGTATCTTTACCCGTCGCGCAACCAGTGCTGGCAGTGCCATCAGGCCGGCACCGGCCCCGTGCTCGGCTTCCGCACGCGGCAGCTCAACCGCGACGCGACTTACCCTAACGGCATCACCGCCAACCAGATCGAGTCCTTCAGCGCCGCCGGTTTCATCCCGCGCAACCTCACCGCCGCGGACCTCGCCAACGTCATCACCTCCGCCGATATCAACAACCCGAATGTCGCCGATGAGAAATTCGTCCGCTCCTATCTGGACAGCAATTGCTCGCACTGCCACCAGCCCGACGGCAGTGCCCGCGCGTTTTTTGACGCCCGCCTGATCACGCCGCTCACCAATCAATCGCTCATCTGCGGCCCGCTGATCGATGGCTTGAACCTGCCCGCACCTGCCGTGATGAAACCCGGCAGCTTGGAAAACTCCGTGCTGTTCCACCGCGTCAGCTCGACCATCCCGTCCGTCGCCATGCCGCCGCTCGCCCGCGGGCCGGTGGACCATGACGCCGTTTCGCGCATCGCCAACTGGCTGCTCTCGATGAATGCCGACTCCTGCACCAAGTCGCAAAGTTTCTTCGGCGGCGGCGAGCTCGGCATCACCGACGCGCCCATCTTGCCCGACGGCGACGATCCCTGGCGCTCGAACATGGTCATTCAAACCAGCGCCACATTCACCAACACCCAAAGCAGCCCGATCACCCTGCGGCTAGACCGGTTCACCTTCCATGCAAAAACCACCGGCGACCCGGTCACGCCCTTCATCGTCCGGGTCGATGCGCCGGGAAATTTCACCGTGCTCGCCATCGGCACCACCCGCACCGGCTACGGCGTCGGATCTAACGAGCCAGCCTTCGCCGACAGTCCCCTCACCCTCACGCTGCTGCCGGGACAAACGATCGCCCCGGGATTTCTCGATGCGAATCCGAACGGCAGCGGCGGCAGCGGGCCCGAGACCATCCGCTGGACCGCGAGCGGCCCTGCCGTTTGGCACGGCGGCGGTCCGCTGGACTCCCATGCCGGATCCCTCGCTCTCAACAGCGCGCCGAGTCCCGGGGCCAACCTCATCGCCAGCCAGACACGCAACTATCATTTCGGCATCAGTTATATCATCTCCTCACTCCAGTTGGGCAACCGCCTCGAACAACCGGGCTACCGCCTCGTCGATGGCGCCAACTCGAATTTCGTCATCAACCACACCGAGTCCTTCACCAATCAGACGAGCGAAACCCTCACCATCAGCGTGGACCGTTTCCGCTTCCAGGCCGAGCGCGTCACGGATCCGGTCACGCCGTTCGTCGTCCGCCTCGATGGCACCGACAGCCTCGATGATTTCACCCTGCTCGCCATCGGCGATCCTCAGACCAGCTACGCCGTCGGCAACAACGACCTGCAGTTCTCCGCCGCGCCCGCGATCATCGCCGTGGCTCCGGGCGAAACCATCGCCCCGGGATTCGTGGATGGTCGGCCCGACGGTACGCCCGGCACGCAAAATGGCGCGGTGAGTTTCATCTACTCCGAGGAAGTCGCCGATGGCGGCGACCTCATTTTCTATCGCTACGACGACGAACACCGCGGAGTCGTGCTCGAGCTCGGGCAAGCGCCGGTCGTGCCGCTGCGCTATCCGGAGGGCGGTGAATTCCGCCGGGAGTATCTCTTCTCCATCACCCTCGGCTTCGGCGGCAAGTCGGATGAGGATGGCGACGGACTCCGGGATTCTTGGGAGCTCGCATTCGCCTCCAATCTCGGTACGCTCAGCGCCAATCTGGACCGTGACGGCGACGGCATGACCGATCTCGCGGAATTCCAGGCCGGCACCAATCCCTCCGACCGCACCAGCCTGATGCGGACCCTCGTCGTCGGCCCGGATCCCGCCGGTGCGGCCGCGACCATCCAGACGGTGCCCGGCCGCA
>JBEDKU010000847.1:0-7480 GCA_041172045.1 Verrucomicrobiota bacterium
GCTATCAACCCAACAGCCACTGAAGTTAGCCCTCGCCACCCTGCTCCTCGCCGGCTCCCCCGCCATCCACGCCCAAGGCAAGGAAGGCATGATCCAACCCGGCCCCACCACCCCCGGCACGGACGAGTGGCAATTCTCCTTCACTCCCTATCTATGGCTTCCCTCGGCGGACGTGGATTTCTCGGTTCCCAGCCTGACGGTCGGCAACCGCACCATCGGCGGCGAATTTTCTATCGACCAACCGTGGTGGGATACCCTGAGTGATTTCGACAGCGATTTCTACGTGCTCTCGCTCAGCGGTCGCTTCGAGGCGTGGAAGGGCGACTGGGGCGGTTTTGTGGACGGCTACTGGATTTTCGGCAAGTCCACGGTCAACAATAACAATTCCACGCTGATCCTGCGCGACAAGGTCGCCATCACCACCTCGTCCAGCATCACCAATCGTTTCGGAACCGGACAAGTGAATTTCGGGCCGCAATACCTACTCGGCAACGCAGCCTTGAACGATACCTCCAACGTCGATTTCATTCTCTACGGCGGTGGCCGGGTGAATTGGCTCAGCGACGATCTCGACGGCACCCTGAACATCACCGCGTCGGCGGCCCCCGGTGCAGTGACCTCGCAACTGGACTTCAGCAACAGCGACAGCCGCGCCTTCATTGAGCCGATGATCGGACTCAAAACCATCTGGGCGCTCGGCGACACCGTCATCGCCACCCTGCGCGGCGACGTCGGCGGCTTCGGCGCGGTGGAAAACGACAACTGGGACTGCGACCTGGAAGCCTCTGTCGGCTGGGAAATCGGCACGGGCGTCTTGATGAGTTTCGGCTACCGCGCCCGCGGCCAGTGGGAGGATGCAGGCTCCGGCAAGGACATCACCGCCGAAGGTTGGTTCCACGGGCCGGAGGTCGGCGTCACCTGGCGTTTCTGACCAATCCTTTTCCACACGTAGACAACCGCGATCCAACACTCCAATGAAGCCAGCACCACACCATCTCCTGAGCGGCCTTCTCATCGCCACTCTGACGTCCACCATACCTTCCGTCCGTGCCCAGCAGGTCACCGGTCAACTCGGTTCACCCAGCGCCACCACCACCATCCCCGGTGCCCAACTCCCCGCGCCGGATCCGGAATTCGGCGGCGTGATCAAGGACGACGCCCTGAGTTCGAAACCCTGGTGGGCACCGCGCATCGTGCCGCCCAAGGAAGCGCCCAACGTCCTGCTCATCATCACCGACGACGCGGGTTTCGGCGTGCCCAGCACCTTCGGCGGAGTCATCCCGACACCCACGATGGATCGCGTCGCCAAGAGCGGTCTGCGTTATAACAACATCCACTCCACCGCGCTCTGCTCACCGACGCGGGCCGCGCTCATCACCGGCCGCAACCACCACTCCGTCGGCTTCGGCGTGATCTCCGAGCAGGCCACGGGATTCCCCGGGTATAACAGCATCATCCCCGAGGACAAGGCGACCATCGGCCGCATGCTCAAGGACAACGGATACTCGACCGCATGGTTCGGGAAAAACCACAACACGCCGGCCTTCGCCGCCAGCCAGGTCGGGCCGTTCGACCAGTGGCCCAACGGCATGGGCTTCGAGTATTTCTACGGCTTCAATGGCGGCGACGCGAACCAGTGGCAGCCGAACCTCTTCCGCAACTCGACCCAGATCTATCCGTTCGACGGCAAGCCGGAGTGGAACCTCATCACCGGCATGGCCGACGACGCGATCGAATACCTCAACCGCATTCATCAAACGATGCCGAGCAAGCCGTTCTTCGTCAAATACGCGCCCGGCGCGACGCACGCCCCACACCACCCGACCAAGGAGTGGGTGGATAAAATCAGCGCGATGAAATTGTTCGACGACGGCTACGAAAAACTCCGCGAGCGCATCTTCGCGAACCAGAAGAAACTCGGCGTGATTCCGGCGGACACGCAGCTCGAACCCTGGCCCGCGGCGATGCTCAAGCCCTGGGACCAACTCACCCCCGACGAACGGAAACTCTTTATCAAACAGGTCGAGGTTTTTGCCGCCTATTCCGCATATAGCGACCACGAAATCGGACGGGTGGTCCAGTCGATCGAGGACATGGGCAAGCTCGACAACACCCTGATCATCTACATCAACGGCGACAACGGCACCAGCGCGGAAGGCGGTCCGAATGGCACGCCCAATGAGGTCGCGTTTTTCAACGGCCTCGCCGTCCCTGCGGACGTGCAAATGAAGTGGTATGACGTCTGGGGCACCGAGCAGACCTACAATCACATGTCCGCAGGCTGGTCATGGGCGTTTGACACGCCGTTCAGCTGGTTCAAGCAGAATGCCTCCAAGCTTGGCGGCATCCGCCAGAACATGGCAATTTCCTGGCCGGCCCGGATCAAGGACGCCGGCGCGCTCCGCGAGCAGTTCTGCCACGTCATCGACATCGTTCCCACCATCCTCGAGTCCGCGGGACTCAAGGCTCCGGAGCTCGTCAACGGCATCAAGCAGGCGCCCGTCGAAGGCACCAGCCTCGTATACACTTTCGATGAAAAGAACGCCAAGTCCCCCTCGCAACACAAGACCCAGTATTTCGAAATGATGGGCCAATACGCGCTCTATCATGAAGGCTGGTTGCTCAGCACCAAAGTGAACCGCGCGCCGTGGGAAGCCTTCGGCGCAGCCAATCCGGATCCGCTCAACAACCAGGTTCTCGAACTCTATGATCTCAGCAAGGACTTCAGCCAGTCGCAGAACATCGCCGCAAAATTCCCCGACAAGGTGAAGGAACTGAAGGCGATCTTCATCGAGGAAGCGAGGAAACACCAGGTCTTCCCGATGGATGCCTCGGTCGCCGCGCGCATCGTCGCGCCTCGGCCGAACATCACCGCCGGCCGCACCGAGTTTGTTTACACCACTCCCATGGTCGGCCTGCCGCAAGGCGACTCGCCTAACATTCTGAACAGCTCCTACACCATCACCGCCGACGTCGAAGTCCCTGCGGGCGGAGCCGAAGGCATGATCCTCACCTCCGGCGGACGCTTCGCCGGCTATGGCTTCTATCTACTCAAGGGTAAACCCGTGTTTCTCTGGAACCTGGTGGACCTCAAGCGCATCAAGTGGGAAGGCCCGGACGCGCTCGCCCCCGGCAAGCACACGCTCGAGTTTGACTTCAAATACGACGGCCTCGGCGTCGGGACGCTTCTCTTCAACAACATGAGCGGCCTCGGCCGTCCCGGCACCGGCACGCTCAAGGTGGATGGAAAACCCGTCGCCACCGAAACCATGCCGCACACGCTGCCGATGATCCTGCAGTGGGACGAGAGCTTCGACATCGGCTCCGACACGCTCACCGGCGTGAACGACGCCGACTACCAACCGCCCTTCGCACTCAACGCCAAGCTAAACAAGCTGACGCTCAAGGTCGACCGCCCGCAGCTCACACCCGCACAGATTCAAGAACTGGAGGCAGGCATGAAAAAGGTCGAAGCCGGCAAGGAGTGATCCGATCGTAAATGTAACTGCTTCGCAAACGACAGCCCGCGCATTCACCGCTGAACCTATTCCAAACCCGTAGACATCCATCCCAAAAAGCCATGGAGACAATCAAAACCAACATCACACGCAATATGCTTTGCAGCACTGTTGCATTCACCATTCTTGCCAGTTGCGCGCCGTCGCAAGTGTCGCCCCCGCAGGGAACCTCGCCGATCACTTGGACGACCAAAGGCAAGCCATCCGGCAAGATGGACGTGCTCTATGTGCAAAACGCCAGGAACGTGTCGCTTTCAAATGGCAAGCTCGTCCTTCGTGGCGTGAATCCCAAAACCATTTGCTTCACCGACCGCCCCGCCCGTCTCGCAGGTCACTTGCCGACCAAGGACTTCATTCCGCTCTGGAGTGAGGGTAAGGACAGCTTCCTCAAGGATCCGCCGAATGCCACCCTCTCCGTCTTTAGCGGAAACAAGGTCTCGGACGTCGTTGTGGAAATCAGCAATCCCGTGCTCTCCGGAGGCAACCTGACCTATAATGCAAAGGTCCTTGAAGGAGCGGACTCGATCAACGGCGGGGAGTCTACCTTGTTCATCGACATTATTGGATGCCCCCGGACACCGTATTCTTACGCCGGTGCCGCACGGCGATTCTATCGATAATTGATAGGACCGCCATACAGGAGGACCGGACAAATCCAACAAGCATTGCGGCATGCTGACCTACAGCACTGGCGTCACACTGTTTCTCGGCTATGTCGCCTTCACGAGCCCCTTCGCCGGCATCCTCCTGTGGCCAGTGGTCATCCTACACTTGATCCTGACAGCGCTTTTGGCGCGGGTGCTAACAAGCAAGGAGAAGCGCTGAACCTCCCCACCCTGCAAAACACTCAATTTCCAGTGATAACCGGAAAAGTGATCATTCGAACGCGAAACGTATTTCCGGGGCCGGTGAACGACTTTGGCAACATCTGCGACCACGCGGGCGGCGACTACGACAACTTCAACCCCTGATGCACCCCCATGGACGGTCCTGCCACCACTGATTCCAAGCGGACCTGGTTCGAACCGGTGACTGCCATTCTCATGGCGGTCGCCACGCTCGCTTCGGCTTGGTGTTCCTATCAAAGCTCTCAATGGAGCGGAGAAAGCAGCAGCTTCGCAACGCAGGCGGACGTGCTCCAGCGTCAGGCTTTCGGGCAGTTTCTGGCATCCCAGCAGATTGAAAGCGTGCAGGTCCAGGCATTCATGGAGGCGATGAACGCGCAACTGAGAGGTGACGAGAAGACCGCGCGGTTCTACACGGACCGCTTCGGCGGGAACCTCAAGCCCGCCTACGAGAAATGGCTCGCGCTCAAGCCCCTCGAGAACCCGGCGGCACCGCCGCATCCCTTCACGCCGGAGCTTTATGTGCCGGCCTTTCAGAAGGAAATCACGAACGCACAGGCGGAAGCGGCCCGACTCGCGGCGCAGTCAAAGGCGACCGGCGACCGGGCCGCAGGTTTTCTCAGCAACACCGTGCTGCTCGCCATGGTGCTCTTCTTCGCCGGCACGGCGAGCAAGTTCGACCAGCGCCATGTGCGGCAATCCTCGCTCGCCTTCGCCATCGCACTCTTCCTCTACTCCGCGGTGCGGGTGTTCATGCTGCACTTCACTTGAAGCCGACCATGAAGACTCCCCCGCTTACATGGGCAGTATGTGAAGAGAAAACTCTATGAAATGCATTGTATGATCTCCACGAAACCACAAGCTGTGGCCACAGTTGAATCGATGATCAACATTTCTATCCAAAAGTAATAGAACTACCTGTCGCCAAAGAGAAACCCACGAACAAACCCCATCCCATGAAACAGTTAATACTCCTCACTGTCGGCACCGCGTTGCTTGTCTCAAGCTGCGCGCCGCGCTACACCGCATCGCCACCGGACGCCGGAGCCACGCCGGATCCCGATGCCCTGTTGAAATCCATGTCCGCCTCCCTGGCCTCCGCGAAGACATATCGCCTCACCGCGACCCGCACGATTTCAGACGACCTTGCGAAAAAGATGCGGCAACCGTCCAAGACCCACGTCGATGTCGCCGTGGCCAGACCCGACAAGCTGGCGGTCAAAGTCAGCGGGAAAACGGCAGTCCGCTCGATGATCTTCGACGGGCGCGCCTTCACGGTGGTGGACGAGGAGAACAACTTCTACTCAACAGCACCGCTTCGCGGAACCTTGAACCTGGTCCCCGCCAGCTTGGAGAAAATCTACGGCTTCCAGCCACCGCTCGCCGAGTTCATTGTAAGCGACCCCTATCAGGACATCAAACACCGCGTGACCGGAGTTTCCTACCTGGGCAGGGGTTCGGTCCGCGAAGGCGGGAAGACCGTCCAGTGCCACAGGATCGGCCTGCATGGCACCGCCGCCGACGCGGAACTCTGGCTAGGAGGCGGTGACTCGCTGCCCCGCCGCCTCAAGGCCACCGCGAAAAACTCCGGCAGCCGCGACCTGCTGATGGATGTGGATTTCCTCAGTTGGGACATGAACCCGCCATTGAGTGGCTCCACATTCGACTTCAAGCCACGCTCCGGCGCGGTGGAAATCCCCATGATTTCCCTCGCCGAAGCGAAAACCAAAAGCCGCTGAGATTCGCAAACCCCAACTCGCAATATCGCCATGAAAACCAATCAAACTCATTGCATCAAATCAAACAGCGGTTGCCCCCGCGTGACCCTCGTCGCACTCGGAATCCTATCCCTCGCAACAGGCGCAGCCCTTGCAAGAGACCTCGGCCGCGGAGTCGGCGGAGCCGGTGCGGGCGTCCGACCCGGTGTCGGAGTGGGAGGCGTGGGAGCAGGTGCCGCCCGGGTCGCCACACCTGCCGGGGTTGGCCGCGTGGGTGTCGCCGGCGTCGGCGTCGGAGCACCCGGAGCCGGAGCCTTGCCCGGCGGCTACTATCACGCGGTACCCGCTGGATACGCCACCGTGGCCTACCGCGGCTACACCTGCCGCTATGTCGCCGGCGTTTACTACCGCGCCGCGACTTATCAGGGGCAGACGGTTTGGGTGATTGTGCAATGATACGAATGCAACACCTCAAAAAGAAAACATTTACCTCATGATAAACACAACACGCACCCACCGTCGATTCGCTCATCTCATCCGCTCAGCCCTTGGCCTGCTTTTAGCCGGTACAATTGTCGGTTGCGCGTCCAATTCCAGTTGGAACGGACAGCGCCAGGCAGACCGCAAGGAGCGGTTGACGCGTGGCTGTGTCTTCTACTTCGACGGGGCCGGCGGCGGCACCAAAAAGTCAAATTACGCCGGAGGCGTCGTGGAAGGAATGCTTGAAGCTGGCTACCAGGGTGCCGGAGAGCTTGTCTCCTGGGAGACCGGCAGGGGTTTGATCGCGGATCAGAATGCTAGCGTCGCCTACAAGCGGGACAAGGCCACGGCCGGTGCCGCGAAAATCCAGGCCTACCAGAAAAGCCATCCCGGCGCGCCAGTGGGCCTGCTCGGATTCTCCGCAGGCACGGCCGAGGCCATCTTTGCACTGGAGGTGCTGCCGGAGACGGCACCGGTGGATCAAGTCGTTTTGCTAGGCACGTCGATCAGCAGCGACTACGACATGACCGAGGCCCTCAAACGGGTGAAAAACAAGCTCTACATCTTCACCTCCACCCACGACCGGATGCTCGGCACGCTCATGCCGCTCTCGGGAACCGCAGACCGCAAGTTCGACGACCCCGGCGCGGGCATCAAGGGATTCGTCCTGCCTGCCGGAGCGTCCGCCGCCACGCGCAAGCTCTATGCGGCGAAAATCGTCACGATTCCCTATTCCAAGGATTTCCGAAAGGACGAGGACAAGGGTCGCCATTTCGACAACGTGAAAAAGGAGTTCATCCGTGATCAAGTGGCTCCGCTGCTGACTGGTCGCCCTTCTCATTGAAAAACCACCCTATCGAATGACCAGTTCCCAAGCAAAAGATGCCCCTGAGATCATCATGTTCGTCCGCCATGGCGA
>JBEDKU010000848.1:0-4842 GCA_041172045.1 Verrucomicrobiota bacterium
GTCTGGCCCGGGACGGCTTGGACCAACACCCATATGCGCCAAACTGGAGGATCGTGAGGCGGGACCCAATGGGCTTGCTGACGATGTCTGGAACAGGATTGACGCGCATCAACTAGGCCCACCAGCTCGGAATGCAGATCGCGCAGAGGATGGGAAGCGCGGTCGGGCGGGCGGAGTTGAGTTATGAAAAGCTCTACGACCTGCTAGCAGTTCGCCTGATAAGGGCCTAGGGCCTTGCCGGGCTTTGGTTTTTCGGGTGCGTGCCAGCGCTTCATTTTATTGCGTTGTGTTTCGCCGTAAGTCACAATTTTCGAATAGGCAATCTCGCCACGCTGTCAATCCCAGCGCTTAACACGCGTCCCGCAAGGCGGTAAGATCGCCCTTGGCGAGTGGGAATGCAATTGTTCGAAAAGGTTGAATCGAAATACTTTGGCTTGTTGAGGTCATGCGTCAATTCCGCAATCGTGCAATGATGCAAAAACATTTTGATGATTTGCGTTTGACATGAACTCTCGCCACTTATCTTATTGCATAGTGTTGCGGCTTGTAGCGTCAATTGTTCAATAACGCATTCAAGCAACCCAAACCAAAAGCCCCATCCCAACCATCAATCCATGAAACTCCGCAATTTCCCAGCCTGCCGCCGCTTCGCCCCCCTGATCACCGGCGTCATCTTCACCATGGCCGCCCTCAGCCAAACGATCCACGCACAGACCACCTGGTCGGGCACCGGCACGACTTGGAGCGCCGCAACTTGGAGTTCCGGCGTTCCCAACTCATCGACTGCGGCCAGCCTCACTGGCAACGTAACATTCAGCGTTAACACCGCTGCCACCGCTGCCTCGGTGGACTTGGCCAATGCGTCCAACGGTCTCACGCTCAACATCAATGACGGCCAAAGCCTCGCGGTCACCGGTGCGATCACCGACACCGGCGCGGGCACCGCCACCCTCCAGATCAACAACACGACCTCTGGAAACGCCGCCACGGTGCTGATGGCCACGAGCATTGCGGCCAACACCCTCACCTTGGCTAATCCGACAACCAGCGCCACCTTCTTCTCCTTCGGCAACAACATCACCGTCGCCACCCAGCTTGCCCTTGGTAGCTCCGGTGCCGCCAACGCGGGCTCGTCCACCTATACCCAAACTGCCGGCACGGTCACGGCGACCAACAATGTCTTCGGCATATCCATCGGGCAGAGCCTCACATTTTCAAATCCGACCGGCACCCACACCTACAATCTCAGCGGCGGCACCCTCATCGCCGCCCGCATCGGCGTGCTCAACGGCAATGGCAACAATACTACCACCGACCGCTACGCGATGAACGGGACGCTGAATTTCAACAACGGCACGATCCAGAGTATTAACAACGGCACGCTCAACATCCAGAACGGCTACGCCTACGGCGCCTACAACGGCACCGGCACCAAGGACATGCAGTACGACACCAGCAAGCCCCTTAACGTGGTGCTGGCACCGACCGGCACTCACACCTTCAACACCGATGGTGCCACTGGCGACATCCGCGTCTCGCCCTCGGCACAAATCACCGGTAGCGGCACCCTCACGAAAACCGGCTTGGGCAACCTCACCTTCACCGGAGGCGGCCCCGTGGCGCTCAGCACGTGGTCGGGCGACAGCACCGTCACGGCGGGCAATCTCGTGACGAACTACAGCGTGATCGCCGGTCAGGCAGCCACCGGTGGCACCGACACGCTCTCCGGCGCCTACAGCGCCGCAGCCAAGCTGATTCTCAACGGCGGCGGCTTCACACTCACCGGTCGTGGCAGCGCCAGTGCCAGCAGTGCAACCGTGTCCTTGCCTGCGGGCACGGCGACCAGTGCCACCACGGTGACGGTCCCCTCCAGCGCTGGCTTGGTCGTCGGCCAATCGGTCATCAATGGCAACCTTCCCGCCGGCACTTATATCCGCCGGATCCTTAACAGCACCCTGATCGAGCTGAGCGCGATGAGCACCAGCACATCGGTCCAGAACAGTCAGACGCTCAATTTCGGCGCCGCCAGCTTCGCCAACAGCCAGACGATCGATGAGGTTGCCCTGACTTCCAGCGCGGCGGTCACGGTCAATCCAGGCAGCGGAACCTCCACCACTCTGCTCAGCTTCGGCAACGTCTCCGGCACGGGCGCTTTGACCAAGCTGGGCAGCGGCAAACTCAGCCTCACCGGCAGCCTGAACTACACCGGAAACACTGCGGTCAGCGCGGGCACCATGGATTTCGCGCCCGTCTCCGGCACGAGCACGCTGACAGGCAACATCACCGGCTCGGGCGCCATCACCAAAAGCGGCAACGGCACGACGATCTTCGCCGGCGGCGCAGCCGGCAACACCGTCTCCGGCACTCTTGCGGTGAACGGCGGCACGCTGCAGATCGGCAGTTCCACCACGTTCAACGACAACACCCAGCGCCTGACCGCGATTTCGTCGGTCAGCGTGGCATCAACCGCGACGCTGGTTTTGAACAACAGTTTGGCGCTAGCTGATGGAAAAGCCCCGATCACCCTGGCCGGCACCCTGACCGGCGACACCACGGGAATCGCCTTGGATGGTTTCCACCGGCTTGGCGCGCTGACCATGAACGGCGGCACCCTGACCACCTACAATGGCGGCAGCTTGGTCTACCAAGCCTACGCGTTAAAAGGCGATGTGGCGGTCGGAGGCTCCTCCGTTTCCACCATTTCCGCTGGCGGAACCAGTGACTACAATGGCATCCACTTGGCCATTAGTTTGCCCGACGTGACCCGCACGTTCGACGTGGCCGATGCCACCTCCAGTTCGGCCGCTGATTTGATCGTTTCGGCCCGGCTGCTGGATTCGTCCAACAGTGCTGGAGCAAGCAGCCTGACCAAGAGTGGAGCCGGCACCATGCGGCTCTCCGGCAACAACAGCTACACCGGCGCGACCACGGTTACCGAAGGCACGCTTGACCTAGCCGCTGGCAGTGGGACTTCCGCGATCACCGTCAACAGTGGAGCCTTCATCGGCTTCGCGCTCGGATCTCCCATCACCTCCACCAGCTCGCTCGACCTGGTTGCGGGATCGAAAATCAAGATCACCGGCACGACCGATGGCTCCAGCAGCTACACCCTGATGACCGCCGCCGGCGGGATCACCGGCACTCCCGAATTGGAATCCGCCATTCCCGATTATGCTCTGGCTCTGGAAAGCGGCGGCACCGTGCTCAAGCTCAACTCAACCGCAGTTGTCCCTGGATTCTCGTCCTGGATCACCGGAACCTTCGCGGGTGGGGCGACCGTCCCAGGCGCCAAACAGGGCCCCAATGACGATCCGGATAACGATGGTGTCAGCAACCTCGTGGAATACGCCATCTTCGGCCAGGACCCCACGGTTGCCAATCCCACCATCGGCAGCTTCAGCAGCAACGTCCTCAGCTTCACCAAGAGCGCGGGAACCAGCGGCCTCACCTACGCCATTGAAGAATCCTCCGACCTTGGTATCTCTGATGACTGGACGGAGGTCTCCGGCGGTTCTTATGTGAACAACGCCACCACCATCTCCTACACCCTCACCCCGGGCAGCCCGGCGAAAAACTTCGCCCGCCTCAAAGTGACGCAAAACTGACCGCTCCATGCTCCCATCCTCGGGGCGCACCGCGGGTTCCGCCTGAAGGCGGAACCCGCCTGCCGGAGATTCCGGAGATTCCGGAGATTCCGGGGATTCCGGGGATTCCGGCCCAAATCCAATAACCACTCTCCTTGCCCGCTGCGGTAAGGACTGGGGGCGGAGGAGTTACCACAGAGCTCAATCTCGCGTCATGGAGATCTGTGCTTTCACCGGCCCGGGCCATGGCTGATCCTTCGAAATCATTGACCCAAAAGAAACCACGAATGAAAAGACTTTCGCCCGCCATCACACTGGCAGCTATTGCCGCAAGCGCCACTGCCGCAGCTGTCGCTTTCACCGGTTCAAATGACGAGGTGAATGCACCTGTTGGCGCGTTCAATATTGCAGGCAACCGGGCGGGCGATGTGTTGCCCTCCGGTAGCTCGATCGGACTCGTGACCACAACCGCGAATGTGACGACGGGCACCTATTGGCAAAATCTCGCTGTCTGCCAGACGGGGCGGATCCGTCTCTTTTAATGGCACATTCATTCTGCGCGGCGACACCTCGGCTTCCGGCATCACGACTCTTCATGAGATCAATGATCCACGCACCGACTACCCGTAATACACCAATCTTGATGTGATTGGGCAGCTGGGCTTCTGGTCACAATTTCAGGAGTCGATGACACTCAATCTGCTATCCCGGCATGTGGAAGCCGATGTCCTAAAATTAAACTCCAAAAATGGCGGAGTCACCTATGGAACCATTCACATGGACGACGGACTCCTGCACGCCGGTTCAATGACCCAGGCAAATAGCCGGATCAATATGCTGGCGGGTGGCACCGGATCCATCGTTAATGATTCATTGGATTCTGAAGTGAACATAGCTCTCTTTCTGAATTTTCAGACTGCCAATCAGTCCCACCTAACCTTCTTGGCAAAGACCGTCGGGGGGAGCTCCCATCGCCGCGGGAACCTGGGCGTGGATCATCGCCAATACAGACCAAGTCACAATCAATGTTGTCGTTTCTCACTCACTCGCCAATGTCATCATCACAACAGACGGCGTAAGCAGCGATACGATGCGGCTGAATCCAGTGCTCTCTACAGTCGAGGTTGCGTTCATCGAACAAAACAACGATGCTTTAGCGCCGATTGGAGCTGTTTCCGATGCAGCCAAATGGCAGGGAGCCATGCTTCCAAAAGGACGTCTGGTCGGTTTGATTGCCGCAAGCTCCAATGTCTGGCCC
>JBEDKU010000849.1:0-6489 GCA_041172045.1 Verrucomicrobiota bacterium
TCGCGGTTTCGAGCGGCACGGGGGTGTCATTCTTGATCCCGGTGTTGAGTGTGTTGCCGCGGCGGCCATAGGCGAAGGTGACGATGTAGCCGTCGCCCTTGGGTTCGACAGCGGCGTGATACACCTTGTCGGAGTTGCCCTCGCGGAAATGAAGCGAGGCGGATAGGATGGTGGTGGTTTGCATGATTTGATGGGGTTGGTTGTTTTTGGTTTGTTGGTTTTCGGCCGGCAGAATGCCGCGAAAGAGGGTCTGAAAATTCGGATTGCGGGCTCCGCGTGCCGCATGTATGTTCAGTAATCCTGAACATGCGTGCAGTCGCTACACCTCCCGACCATGACCATCTCTTCGCCATCGCGGAGAGTCAGGACGGGTATTTCACGATGGCGCAGGCGCTGGAGGCGGGCTTTGCCCGCAGCACCCACAGCTACCATGTGAAGGAGGGAAACTGGCTCCGCGAGCACCGGGGGATCTATCGACTGCGCCAGTATCCCCAATCGGAGAATGGCCAACTGGTGCTTTGGTCACTGTGGTCGAGAGACAGTCACGGCGAACCGCAGGGCGTGTATTCGCATACCACGGCGCTCTCGCTCCGCGATCTGTCCGATGCGAATCCCTCCAAGCTCCACATGACGGTGCCGCCAGGCTTCCGCCGGAACAGTGAGACGCCAGCCTTGCTGCTGCTGCACAAGTCCAGGCTGGAGCCTCATGAGGTGATTCGGGAACGCGGCTACGCGATCACCACGGCGATGCGTGCGATCCTCGACTCGGCCGGGTCCGGGGGCGCAGACATGGACATGCTGGAGCAAGCCGTTGGAGAAGGCCTGCGGCGAGGGCTGATTAAGCGGACGGAAATCAAGCATGCGAAATCACGCGTGGATCTCGCCCCGGTGCTGAAACAAATCCTGGATAAATTCTAACGCATGAAATCCTACTCAACGGCATTCGCCTTTCGTCGCGCGCTGGAAGACCGGCTGAACGCCGCATCCAAGGCCGAGGGAGTGGATCTCCAGCGCATGCGGCGGCAAGTGGCTTTTGATCGACTGCTGGTGCGTTTGTTTGCCGAGGGCAATCCTCCCTGGCGGCTGAAGGGTGGCTATGCCTTGGAGCTGAAGCTGTCTGTCGCCCGCACCACACGCGATCTGGATCTTGGGCTTTCTTCTGGAATGCCACCAGGGGAGCAACTGCTTGAATCACTCCAAACTGCTGCGGCGAGAGATGCAGGGGACTTCTTCGTCTATGCGATCGGTGAACCCGTGATGGATTTGGACGGAGCACCTTATGGCGGATCGCGTCATCCGGTGGAGTGCGGTCTGGATGGCAGGTTGTTCGCGCGGTTTCATCTGGATATTGGCATGGGCGATATTCAACGCGAGCCTTGTGAGTGGACGGAACCACGGGACTGGCTTGGGTTTGCGGGAATCCTGGCAGGCCGGTTCCCATCGATTTCACGCGAAGAGCATTTTGCGCAAAAGCTGCACGCCTACACGATACATCGCGGGGACCGTCCTAACACGCGGGTGAAGGATCTGATCGATCTTGTGCTCTTGATCGATTCGGCCGCCATAGATCAAGAACGGTTGAAGCGGGACATTATGGACACTTTCCAGCGGAGGCAAACGCATCCGGTGCCTGATGGATTGGAGCCGCCGCCCGAGTTCTGGGGGCTGGTCTTCGCAAAGCTGGCGGCAGAGTGCGGAATTGACGGCGACATCCATGCGCAGTTCGAGAAGGTGTCCCGCTATTGCTGCGGGATTCTTTGAGGAAAAATTGGCCGCCATGGAAACCGAGGGGGAGTGGGTTACCATGGCGGCCATGTCATGTGCCCGGCCTGCGCTTGAGCATGTCGTGCGGCGGGGACTGGCTCACTGACTGGAGCCTGTTGGGGGAAATTTCGATTCGTCTGGCTGATATGCCGCGGGTTGCGCGATGCGGGTGTATTGCCGCTAGGAATGATTGCCAGGGCGGCATCAAGGATTAAGTCTCTAGTGCCATGCGCATCGCAACCTGGAACATTGAACGGCCCGATCCAGCCGACACCGCACGCAACCGGGCCCGCATGGAGAAGATCCGCGAAATCGACGCCGACCTCTGGATCCTGACCGAAACGCATGAGGTGATCGACCTTTCGAATACCCACCACGGTGCTGCCACCACGTTTTCCGCTCGCAAGCCCCTGCCCGGGGAAGCCTGTGCGACGGTCTGGAGTCGATGGCCGATTCAGCATTCGATCGATACCTCGGATCCCTCCGAGGCGGTGTGCGTGGAAGTGGCCCATCCCGACGGGCCGCTGCTCGTTTATGGCTCCATCATCGCTTATGCGGGCTACAGGGGACCCGATGGCATGTCGCGGATGTGGCATGAGCACTACCGCTTCATTGAGTGGCATGGCCGCGACTGGAAACGGCTGCGGGCCGAGTTTCCCGGGCATCGGTTCATCACGGGTGGCGACTACAATCAGAACCGTGATGGAGCCCGTTGGTATGGCACGCGGAAGGGACGGGAATTACTAACCCGTGCCCTGTCGGATGTCGGTCTGAAATGCGTCACCGAGGAAGACTTTGTGAGGGCGGGAAAACTCCAGAACCGGCACACCGTCGATCATCTCTGCTTGGATGAGGCGCTGGCAACACGAGTCATCGGCGTTGATGTCTGGGAAAGGACGAGAGCCGATGGAATGAGACTGAGCGATCACAGCGGGATCCTCGTGGACATTGCAGAAAATTCTCCAAGCTGAATAAGGAGATGCCACGGAGAGGGTGGAACTCTCCGGGGCGTTGTCGATACTCAGTTGGCCTGGCTGATATGCCTGCCATTGCGCGGCGCGGGGGTGCTGCGGCCGGCGGCTTCACGAGCACGTCCCTTCGCCCAGTGGCGGAGGGCGGCGATCTGACCGTCCATCAGTTGGGCCAGCGGCACGGTGTGGGTCATCGCTTCGAGGATGTCCTTGGCGCGGGGTTCCCGGCCGTCGGCGTAGCCCTCGTGCATGGCGTCGATGAATACGGCTTCGATCTCGGCTCCGGTGAACTGCTCGCAGGCGCGGGACAGGGCGACCGTGTCGAAATCCGCCGGCTTGCGACCGTGGCGTTTGATGACAATGTCCCAGATTTGCGCACGCTCCTGAGCATCGGGTAGATCGACAAAGAACAATTCATCGAAGCGGCCTTTGCGCAAAAACTCGGGCGGGAGTTTGGAAACATCGTTCGCCGTCGCCACGACGAACACCGGTTTTTCCTTTTCCTGCATCCAGGAGAGGAAGCTTCCGAACACCCGGGAGGAGGTGCCGCCGTCGGTGCTACCGCTGGACTGGCTGCCGGAGAAGCCCTTTTCGATTTCGTCGATCCATAACACGCACGGCGCGATGGCTTCTGCTGTCTGGATGACCGAGCGCAGGTTGGCTTCCGACTGGCCGACGATGCCGCCGAAGACGCGTCCCATGTCGAGACGCAGCAAGGGCAGGCCGAAGGCTCCGGCGGTGGCTTTCGCGGTTAGCGATTTTCCAGTGCCGGGGATGCCGACGATGAGCAGGCCTTTGGGGGCCGGCAGACCGTAGGCTTTCGCAGATCCACCGAAGGCCCCGCCGCGACGAACGAGCCATTCCTTCAAAAGGCCGAGGCCGCCGATGTCATTGAGGGAGGTGGTGGCTTCGACGACTTCGACCAGGCCGTTCTTCTTCAAGGTGCGGGCCTTCTCGCGGGCGACGACTTTGTGGTCGATCCCTTTGGTTTCGATGATTGACAGGGCGAACGCGTTTTCGGCCTCGGTGGTGGTGAGGCCGAGAGCGCTTTGCAACGCGGCTTCCCGGATGGCGTCATGTGGTGCCTTGAGCTTGGCGGATTTGAGGATGCCGTCCAACACGACGCCGAGCTGGTTGTTGTCGGGCAGGCTGAAATCGACGTGGGTGATTTCGTGTTCGAGTTCGGCGGGGAGCTTGAGCCGGCAGCCGAGCAGGATGATGGAGTGGCCGTTGGATTTTGCCACGCGCAGGATGTCCTTGATCCGGCGCACGAGCATGGGGTCGGTCTGGTCCATGTGGAGTTGCAGGTCGCGGAACAGGACGACGTGGCGCGGGCTGTCGGCGGCGAACATGCCGTCGAGCAACTGGAGGGCGTCCAGCGGATCGGGGCAGGCGGTGACGCGTCCTTCCTTGGTATCGACCAGGCCCTCGCTGGAGGACCATGCGTGAAGGCGGCGTTTGAGGGATGTGCAGACGGTGGCGATTTCCGCTTCGGCGCGGGCTTCTTCGGAACTGATGACGGCGAGGCCGGGATAGCCGGCGGACAGATAGATGGTGAGTTGGTTTTGCATCGGATGATGATTTTCGAGTTGGTGGTTGGCTAGGATGGATCGGTGTCTGTAGGGGACGGGCCGAGGTTGGCGCGTTCCCAGGCGAGGCATGCCTCGCGTGAGGGATCGCAGTGGAGGAGCTTGCCGGTGGAGGCGCAGCGGACCTTCCAGAGTTGGGTGCATTCACAGAAACGGATGTCCGTGGCCCAGAAGACGGTGAGTCTCCCGAGCGCACGAAGATCGATCGCTTCGGTGTAAAGGCAGTCGATGTGACCGCCGGGGTTGAAGCGAAGGGTTTGGCTCATGGTTTTTTACGAGCCTCCTTCGCCGAGTTGTTGTTGGTTCTGGTGGCGTTGGCTTTGCCGCCAGAAGTCGGGCTTGCGAGTGCGCTCGCGGGGTTTTCCGAGAGCGTCCTCGATGGCCTTGGTCGCGGCTTCGCAGCCTTTGCCTTGGAACCCTTCGGCCTCGACGGTGATCTCGCCGGTGGGCGTGACGCGGACATGGATCTTGCGGCTCATAGCGAGCCTCCTTCCAATGTCAGCAGGATCGAGCCGTCGGCTTCCTGTCTGCGGTGCGTGCGGAGTCCACGTGAGCGGGCCTCGCGGATGGTCTTGTGGATGCCATAGGATTGCAGCAAGCGGCCGTAACCGATGCCGACTTCCTTGGCGGCGTGTCCGTCCCACCAGTCGGTGGTCAGGCCATAGGTGCCGTCATTCTCCGGCGAGGGATCGACGGCGATGTCATAGGGGCCTTTGAGTTTGATAACGTGTGGTGCCTGGCGGGTGATGCCCGCGTAGCCCCGGCAGTTAGCATTTTGAACGAGCGTGAGGTCCATTTCGGCGCAAGCCTCGTTGAGGGCGTCGAGGTCCCGGATCTGTGTTTGGATGGTGGTGAAGTGTGACATAAGTTTGTTAGTTTTCAGGAGCAGATGCGCGAAAGGCGGCTCCTGATGTGGAGCCGCCTTTCGCGCGGGTTTCGGGTCGTGTGTTGGCTTGAAGAGTGGTTTTGGTAGCGTTGAGAGAAGTGAGACGAGTGGTGGTTTGAAAATGCGCTGGTTGAGTAAGATTGGCGTGATGTGTGAGGGTAGTGGCTTGTTGGGAGAAAGGAGCTTCCGGGGGCGGATGAGCACACCCGGAAGGGATTGGATCAGCTGACAGCTGCGAGTCGGCGCGTGCCTTGTTGGCCGAAGCGGGAGATGACCTCGCGCGCGTCCGTGCGTGCTAGCTGCACCGCGTTTTCGCGGAGGCGTGACAGGCCTTCTGTCAGACTGGCCATCGCGCCGCTGTCGTTGCGGTAGTCCTCCGCGCTGCGGGTGAGCAGGTCGCGGCGGAAGCGTTCGAGTGTGGCTTCGAGCTGTTGGTCGCCGGCGAAGTTCAAGGTGCGGAAGCTGTCGATGAACGTGGTGAGGCGGTTGAGCGTGCGTTGGTGGACGCCGTTTTCAGATCCGTCGATGGTTGCGAGAACCTCGCTGGCAAGCCGGGCGGTTTCATCACGCAGGGACGCGACGGATTCACGGATGAACCCATCGAGATCGGCTTGCAGGCGGCGTGACGCATCCTCCGCAATCCGGCGGCGGTCGTCCGCCACTTCAAGTTGCGCCATGCCATCGGCAACCTCCAGGCGGATGCTGTCGGGCGCGGCGATCTGGAACAGGCGCGTCTCGAAACCGAAACGCTTGGCGATGTCCCCGGCGGGCGGGAACGATTGCTCGATGGTATGGATCAAGCGTTCCGCGCTGCCGTTCATGTGCCGTGCTGCCTCGCGCCATTCGACCATCGCGTTTTCACGCAGGGGTGTGTAGCCAGCGACGAAGTCGAGTGTGGCTTCGCGAAATTCATCGCGCAGCTTTTCGAGTTTGTCGGTGAGGTCGCCGAGGCGCGGGTTGGGAACAAAGCGACCGATGCCACCCAGGAACGGGAAGCTGGAGCTTTCGACAGTGGCCTGCACCCGGGACTCGATCAAGGCGAAGGCCTGAAGCGCGTCGCGCGGGATCAGTCGCTTGTGGCCGAGCTGGATGAGCCGGTCGGAGACGTGTGCGGGATCAAGCCCGAGGTCTTCGGGATTGAGACGCTTGCAACCGCGCCAGTAGCGGACGGAGGTTGCGACAAGGACTCCCCGGCGGCAGATGCCGTCGAGGAGGGTGGAATTTTGGGAACTGTTGTTGGGGTTCATGATGATGTTTGGTTGTTGGTTTGTTGTTTTCA
>JBEDKU010000850.1:0-4541 GCA_041172045.1 Verrucomicrobiota bacterium
TTCTGACCCTGTGCGATCGCCTGTGTCTTCGGACGCAAGACGATGAAGACAATCAGGTAGAACCCCCCGAAGATGACCATTGATGCCAGCGCAGCGAAGGGCTGGACCAGAAAGAATCCTGTCGAAAGTAACAGAATAAGGACGATCCGGGTGAGTGTTTCTCCCAATGGGAGGAGCACGTTGTAAGTAAACGAAGTAATGTCCTGCAACCGCTGGTGTAATACCGCGGAGTTGCGCCTGAGGAAGTAGGAATAGGGCCGGGTTGAATAGGAACGCAACAGGCTTCCTTTGAGCCAGTGGCTGAATCCGTAGGAATAGAGGACCCGTATGCAGTCACTTGCGACGCTGCCGATCCCTGCGACGAAGAGCATTAGAATTGCGAAACAACCCGAGAGAATCAGGAGTTGGTTGGTTTCCATGGGGGGGAGGAGGCTCAGCACCCAACCTCCCATTTGAGACTGTCGAATCCGGTTGGGATCGGCGGCAAGGGCGAAAAACGGGAAGACGGAAGTGACGCCCACCAGTTGCATCAGTCCGTTGAAGAAAATCATGCAGATGACGGCGAAGAGCTTGAACTTGCCGTAGGGAAGTGCGAGACGATAGGTTCTGGCAAGTAGTTTGATGAAGGAGGAAAGCATTGATTGGTGAAAGATGGTTCAGCGCGGTGAGCAAAGTCTATTCCAAAAAGCCGGAGATAGTTACGGTGTCATAGGTTCAAGCCAAGGTCTGACAAGACTTTGCAGTCGTAACAATCAAGCCAAGCTCGTCGGTCCAGTTCGCTGTTGCCTACGTAGAGTTTATGATCCGAGCTGAACAAAGAGATTGCGAATTCGATTCCCTTCGACCTGAAGAAGAACTCCCTTGATATCTGGTAGTCACTCATCCGCTCATTGAGGTGGATAAAAGCGTGCTTGTAGTAAGATTTACCCATGAGCACGATCCGACGGTGGATGATTCCCAGGAATCCTTTTTTGTAGCTGATCAGGTTGGTCCCCCCGGAGTATTTCCGATTGTGGAGTAACGGTGTCGGGAGCGTCTTTTTTTGTCCGAGTGAAACCACTCCGGCGGTCTTCTTCAACGCATAGATGACAAGGGGCTGGAAATCATAGATTACGAACAGCTCGTCGTTGTGTTCGAAGGGCATCCAGTTTTTCTCCCGGGGACTACCCACGGGAGAAGGAATCATGTTCAGATTGTGGATCGTGCCATGATCCGGGTTGAATTCGGCAATGAAGATGGTGCAGGTCGAGATGGGTGTCTGGCTCGCCAGTGAGCCAATGACGAAGTAATTCCCAAGGTGGGTGAACACCCTCAGGTCCTCGAGTCCATTTTCGCCAATTCCATCGATTCTGAATTCCGAGTCGCTGATCCTATTCAGCAGGGTGTGTTTTCCTGCCGAGACGCTTACATAATGGTTGATGGTATCCCATTGATTGCCGGTCGTGAAATAGGTGGTGTTGGCCCGGTTTTCCTTGATGTAGTTTACTGTCCTAACGATTCCTCTTATCTCGTCCTTATAGGGGAAGAATGACGGATTGCAGCACTTGTAGTCCAGCCGGAGGTCAATATTCTGAGTGGAAATCGCGCGCTTTGAGACCAATTCAGCCCTGAAGATATGAAAAAGCTCGCTTAATGAATCGAGCTTTTCGTTAGTGAAATTGCTTGGCCGATTGATAGCGGATTTCACGAGTGGCTTCGCGGGGATTTGTTTGATACCGCCTTCTTGATGCCGATAAATGGCATTTCAATGAAGCGATAGGATAGGAAGGCGGTGAACAGGGTCGCGGGGATCCAGTAGGGAAGCGTCAGGAACCAGGGAGCTTGTTTGAGCCCGTAAATCGTATAATGGGTACAGAAGAGTTCCTGCCAGAGGTAGATTGAGTATGAGGCGACTCCGATGACGGTGATGGGTTTCCACTCCAGCCAGCGGAAGAGCAACATGTCCGGTCGCATCATGCTTGCCAGGATCAGCAGTGCGATTCCAGCTGCATTGCAAGTGACGGACAGTGGAATGGTGAGGGAATTGAAAATCATGAGCCGTGTGGCAACCAAGGGGCCTGCAATGAGGGCTACGCCTGCCAGTGTGAGGAACAGCGGGTTTTTTTTCGCAAAGGATTCAATTTGAGGTCCGATATAGGCCATGGAGACAGCCAGCAGGCAACCCATCCCCAAAGAGTCGAAGCATGTGAAAAAGGCCCGTCGATGAAATACTGTTGAGTCCGGATGGAGATAGCCATAGACTCGAAAAAGTGGGCCAAGGAGCAGCGTTGCCGTGAGAACAGACATGACAAGCCATCGAGAATTTTGCTTTGTAAGTATATAACCTAGTAGAAATGGCCAGATTATATAAAACTGTTCTTCAACTGAGAGGGACCAAATGTGTCCAAGCGGCGGGCCGCTTTTAATGACTGTGAAAGTAAGCAAATTAACCCACTCGACATTTGTGATGGGCGCGCTAGTGTTTACAGATACAATAAACAGAACAAGTAGAAAGGCGACATATGCTGGAAGGATTCTTAATATGCGCCGGACGTAGAACATCTTTAGTGAGATTGTTTGATGCTTTTCTTTTTCTCGCAAAAGTAAATAGGTGATCAAAAAGCCGCTGATAACGAAAAAAACCTCCACCCCGAAGCGGCCGGTTGGAAGCCATCGAGCCCAGTAATTCCATGCCTTGTCGTATCCTTGGACATCGGTGCTATGGGCAATCAGAACAAGAATTATACTGATACACCGCCACCCGTCTAGGCACGGAAGTCTTCTCAGGCTTTTGAGGGATTCGGGGAAATTCATGGTTGATCCAATGTCATTTCGACAACAGGTAAGTTGTTGGTTGTGAATAGACCGACCGGAGGGAATGGAGGCGGGGCCTCTGACCTCTGACCTCTGACCTCTGACCTCTGACCTCTGACCTCTGACCTCTGACCTCTCATCTCCGCTCAAAACGCATTGAATCGTTCGCGGGTGCTCAACTGGCTGGTGGTCATGGTGCCGAAGAGTTGGGTGGCGAAGATGGTGCCGTCGGAATCGGTGACGATTCCGACCCCGGTGTGGGTGTATTCCGGGTCTGCCATCGCAGCCTCGTGGTTCGGTGAGTTTTTCCAGAGCACGACGAGGTTGGCGGCACTTGCGGAATCCGAGCCGGCCTTGCGGGCTGCGGCCACGTTTTCACTGATGCTGGTGAAATGATAAATCCGCATGGCGGCCAGCGATCTTCCTTCCGAGCCCATGTGGGAGACATTCTTGCCGTAGAGATCGAACTTTCCGCGGTTCCGGCGCATGTATTCGCTGTGGCGGACCGCCAGATTGTTGAGGCCGGGGTGGCCTTTCAGCGGGCCGGAACCCTTGTTCTTCCGGTAACCGTTGACCTGGTCGAAGACGCAGGAGGCGAGGATTTGATCGGGCGAGTAGGCGGCGACCTTGAGCTTCGTCGGGGCTACGCAGGAGGTGGTTCCCAACAAGGGAAACAAACTGCCGAGCAGGGCTAGGAAATAACGTGTTTTCATGGTTTTTTTATAATGGCGTGGATCCGCCGGATTCATTTCAGCATTTCAGCATTTCAGCTTTTCAGCTTTTCAGCTTTTCAGTATTTCAGAATTTACCCCTCAAGCTCCCTTGCCGATCACGAAGACCTCGAAGCCGTGGGCGGTCAGCTCGGCGGAGGGAAGGACCGCGCGACCGTCGAAGACGAAGGCGGGCTTGAACATGAGCTGGTAGAGGCGGGGCAGGTCGAGGGTGCGGAACTCGTCCCATTCGGTGAGCGTGGCAATGGCGTGGGCGCCCTCGGCGGCGGCATAGGGGTTGGAGCAGATTTCCACGTGGGTGGCGATCCGCGCGGGATCCACTCCGGCCGCGATGAGGTCCTGATGGATGGCGGCGCTGTCCACCCGCGGATCGTAGATGGCCAGGTGGGCCTGCTCCATCAGCAGATCGCGGCAGACATGGATGGCGGCCGATTCGCGGGTGTCGTTGGTGTCCTTCTTGAAGGCGAAGCCGAGGATGGCGATGCGCTTGCCGTTGACGGTGTTATAAAGAGTGCGGACGATTTCCTCGACGAAGCGGCTCTTTTGCCAATCGTTGATATGGACCACCTGACGCCAGTATTCGGCGACGTGGGGCAGGTTGAACGAGTCGCATAGGTAGACGAGATTGAGGATGTCTTTCTGGAAACAAGAACCGCCGAAGCCGACGGAGGCCTTGAGAAATTTCGGGCCGATGCGCGAGTCCATGCCAATGGCGCGGGCGACCTCGTCGACATCCGCACCGGTGGCTTCGCAGAGCGCGGAAATCGAGTTGATCGAGGAGATCCGCTGGGCGAGAAAGGCATTGGCGACGAGCTTGGAGAGTTCCGACGACCAGAGGTTGGTGGTGAGGATGCGGTCGCGCGGAATCCAGTTGGCATAGACACCGACGAGTGCTGCAACGGCGGCGGCGCCTTCCGGAGTGGTTTCGCCGCCAATGAGGATGCGATCCGGGGACTCCATGTCGGCGACGGCCGTGCCTTCCGCGAGGAACTCGGGATTGGAGAGAACCTGGAAGGT
>JBEDKU010000851.1:0-3142 GCA_041172045.1 Verrucomicrobiota bacterium
GCATGGGCCTTTCCAGCACGCCTCGCCCGGAAAAACACCCAGCAGTATGAAATCCCTTCTCCTCATCACGGCTCTCGCGACAATCATCCCTCCGCAGGTCCACGCCATGCCACCTGCGGTCTCGGCGATGTCGGAAAAAAGCGCGCTCACCTCATTCATCATCCAACCGAAACGGGTGGTTTGGAAATCGGGCGAGGGCGTCTCGAACTCCGAAAACCTGCTCAAGCCCCACAGTGGCCAGGCCGTGTTGATCGAGCCCGTGCCGCCGTTGGTGATGGCTCCGGGTGGCGCGCTGGTGATTGACTTCGGCGTGGAAATCGCCGGCTCGATCGAACTTTTCACGCCCATGACCAAAGCCAAGGAGATGCCGGCCGTGAGAATCCGCTTCGGTGAGTCGGTGGCGGAGACGATGGTGGACATCGGCGAACGCGGCGCGCAGAACGACCACGCGTTGCGCGATCAGGTCGTTAAACTTCCATGGCTGGGAAAAACCACCGTCGGCCCCAGTGGTTTCCGCTTCGCCCGCATCGACAATGTGGATCCGAAAATCGCGGTCGAACTCAGCCAGGTCCGCGCGGTTCTAACCATCCGTGACATCCCGTATATCGGCTCGTTCAAATGCTCCGACGAGCGGCTCAACCAAATTTGGGAAACCGGCGCCTACACCGTGCATCTCAACATGCAGGATTTTCTCTGGGACGGCATCAAGCGCGACCGCCTCGTCTGGCTCGGCGACATGCATCCGGAGGTCAGCGTCATCAACAGCGTCTTCGGCAACAACGAGGTGGTGCCGAAGAGCCTGGACATGACCCGCGACGTCACGCCAGTGACCGAGTGGATGAACGGCATCAGTTCCTACTCGATGTGGTGGATCCTCATCCACGAGGAGTGGTACCAGCATCACGGAAACCTCGACTACCTCAGACAGCAGCAGCCCTATCTGACCGCCCTGCTCAAGCGCCTGACCACCTTCGTTGACGCCGACGGCCGCGAAAAACTCGATGGAATGCGCTTCCTCGACTGGCCGACATTTGAAAACAAGACCGCCGTCCACGAGGGACTTCAGGCGATGATGACCCTCACCATGGAAAGCGGCGCGAGACTGACTGAAATCCTCGGCGACAAGGAGACCTCCAAGCTCTGCACGGATACCGTCAAACTCCTGCGCAAACATCTGCCGGAGTCCAGCGGCCGCAAGTCGCCTGCCGCGCTTCTGTCCATCGCCGGATTCCGCGATCCCGCGGATGTGGCCAAGGTTCTCAAGCAGGACGGGCCCAAGGACCTGAGCACCTTTTACGGCTTCTACGTGCTCAACGCCCTCGCCAAGTCCGGCGACATCGACACCGGTCTCGACTTCATCAGCCAATACTGGGGCGGCATGATCGACTTTGGCGCCACCACCTTTTGGGAGGACTTCGATCTCGACTGGACAAAGAACGCGGGCCCCATCGACGAGCCGGTGGCCGCCGGGAAAAAGGACCTGCATGGTGACTTCGGCGCGCATTGTTACGTCGGCTTCCGGCACAGCTTCTGCCATGGCTGGGCCGGCGGGCCCACGGCGTGGTTGAGCAGGAACGTGCTGGGAGTCACACCCGTCGCTCCTGGCTGTGCCAAGGTGCGGATCGCTCCGAATCTCGGCCGCCTGACCTGGGCGGAAGGAACCTATCCCACGCCCAAGGGGCCGATCCATGTCCGCCACGAAAAACAAGCGGACGGAAGCGTGAAATCCACCCTCAAGCTGCCGGACGGAGTCGTGCGGGAGTGACCGGCAGTCATCTCATTTCCCGGCCTTCGCCGGCTTTTTGAGATACTTCGCGGCAATCGGTTTGAATCGGGCGCGCATTTCCTCGGCGCTGCCGATGGTCAGATAGACGTCGTATTCGAACACCAGTCCCGGCGTGATGGACATCGTGCGGATCGGTGAAAAATACGAGCAGCCGCCGCCCTTCGGTCCCGGCGGTCCCTGATAGCGGTAGGTGGTGACGCGGTCGGTGCCGGGGAACAACACGCCCACGCCACGACCGTCCGGACCGACGAAGCCCGCCCAGTTTTCGGTGGTTTTCCGCGATTCGTTCGGCCAGCCCGGCTGGTCCTTGCTGATCGGCTTGCCGGTCCAGGGGGCCGGGTCCGAGCAATAGACGAGGTCCGTGAGTGCGAAGTCCACAAAGACCGCCGGCAGCTCCTGGTGGGTGGGCGGGTGAGTCTCCTTGCCGCGGTAGCTGAACCGGAACCGGATCCGCGCGACATCGCCGGCCAGCGTGATCCATTCCTCCATCCGGCAGTCCTCGATGTCCTCGCCGCCGGCCCAATTCACCGGGATGCTGCGCACGTAGAGGGTGTTGCCGGTTTCCTTCAGTTCCAGCAGTTTCGCGGGTTTTCCTTTGTAATCGCCGCCTTGCACCGGATTCCAGCGCCACGGTTTTTCCACCCACTTCGAGCCGTCCGGTTTCCCGTAGTAGGACTGCTGGATGAAGCGCCCGCGGTCCGCGTGGTTCATCAGGTTGCGGTCGGCAGGCAGCTCGGAAAACCAGAAAATCGACCCGCCCGAGCTGAGGTCCACGCCGATTTTGATTTTCCCGTTGTCAATGAACGTCTGCTTGGAGGCGACCTCCGGGACCGGTTCTGACAAGGCGACTGAGGCGAGTAAAATCCATGCGGTGATCCAGTGTGACATCGCCACAGGATACGGAGTTGTTTTCCAAATGTTCCATCGCGTTTTCGCGGGATCATCCCTTGGGATGATAATCCCAGCTCCCGTAAACAAGGGATGACGTGTTTCGAATCATTGCGCTATCTTACTCACGGAAGTTCTTCGGAGAAATCCGGATGATCCCGACCTAAAACTCATGCAGCGCTCAACCCATTCCTGGGTCGCCGGTTTTTCCGTGGCTCTCGCCGGGCTTGCCCCCGCAGTCATGTATAACCGCGACACCGGCAGCCCGAAATCCGTCGAACTCGCGAATCTCCAGCCGTTCACCAGCCGGGCGAACATCCCCGGTTGCACCGCGGTCCTGATCGCGCCGAATGTGTTGTTAAGCGCGGCGCATTGCGTGAATTACGCCGCGAGCGGCACCGTGACGACCTATTGGAACGGCCAGACCCGCAGCGGCTCGGTGTTTACGAACATCGGAGCGGACCACGT
>JBEDKU010000852.1:0-10590 GCA_041172045.1 Verrucomicrobiota bacterium
GTCGATTTTTTCTTCGCGCTTCCCATCGGATCCGCGCGGATTTTCCGGCAAGGGATAGGGTGCGAAGCTGATCCCCAATCCGGTATGACGCACGGCGGGGCAATGCATCGACAGGGAACCACGGACGAAGAGGAAGGCCGTATTTTAAGCGGGTGACCCAATGCTACTTGTCGCGGGCGGGACGCATCTTGCGGGTGACGCGTTTTCATACCCATGATCTGAATCTGAGGTCTTCATTGATAGGCGCCCGCCATCGCAGCTGCCTGGGGGGAGCCTATCAAAGGCTACTCGAAATAGGCGTTGAGCACGTATTGCAGCAGCATCCGCTGGCTGTTGAAGAAGGCTCCGTTGAGGGCGATGGAATGGCGCATGATTTCCAGAAAGCGCTCGTGCTCGTGATAGTAGAGCGGGATCACCACGGTTTCTAATTTATGGTAGAGTGATGCTGCGTCGAGTGCGGTGGTGTCCGGGGATTCCAGGAGCCCGCGGGTTCGACCGATGGACCAGCCGGTGACTCCCTCGATGCAGCCTTCGATCCACCATCCGTCGAGGATGCTGAGACTGGGCACTCCGTTCATCGCTGCTTTCATGCCGCTGGTGCCGGACGCTTCCTTGGGGGGGAGGGGAGTGTTGAGCCAGACGTCCACACCCGCCGTCATCAGTTGGCCGAGTTCCCAGTCGTAGTTGGTGAGGTAGGCGACGCGGACCTGCCCCTGAAGCGCCGCAATGGCGCGGAAGATCGCGCGGATGGTTTCCATGCCGACCGGGTCGCCCGGGTGGGCCTTGCCGGCGATGACGATCTGCACGCCGCGCTCCATCCGCGCGAGCGATCTGAGGCGCTCCAGATCATGGAATAGCAGGTCCGCCCGCTTGTAGTCGGCGATGCGGCGGGCGAATCCCAGGGTCAGGACGTTGGCCTCCATGCCGGCGCCGGATTCATGGTTGACGCGGTCGAGAAGGGCGACCTTGGCCTGGGCGTGGGCGTCCCAGATCTCCTCCGCCGGCAGGCTCAGGGCGGAGCGCAGATTGAAATTGTCATCCCGCCAGCCGGAGATGTAGCGGTCATACAGGCGCTGGAACGGCGGCGACGTCCAGGTGGGGACATGGACGCCGTTGGTGATGTCCTCGATCTTGTAACCGGCGAACAGGCGCTGCGAGACCTCGGTGTGTTTCTTGGCGACGCCGTTGATGTAATGGCTGAGGTTGAGCGCGAGGTAGGTCATGTTCAACTCGCCGCCGCAGCAGAAAATGTCGCGCATTTCGCTGACCTCGTTGCGCCCCAGGGCGGTGGTGACCATCTCGATCGGGAACTTGTCGTGTCCGGCTGGCACGGGGGTGTGGGTGGTGAACACGCACTTGCGGCGGACGGTTTCCACATCGTCATGATTGAATTTCCCCCGTCCGGCCGCCGCCGCCTGCTCGTCGAGCAGTTCCATGGCGAGCAGGCTGGCGTGGCCCTCGTTCATGTGGAAGCGCTTGATGCTTCCGTGGCCGAGCGCCCGCAGGAGGCGCACTCCGCCGATGCCGAGCACGATCTCCTGACAGAGCCGGTACCAGTGGTCGCCGCCGTAAAGGTGGTCGGTGATGTGGCGGTCCCATTCGGTGTTTTCCGGCAGATCGGTATCGAGCAGATAGACCGGGACCATGCCGCCGCGTCCGCCGCGGACTTCGTATTGCCAGGCGCGGACGTGGACGATGCGTCCATCGATGCGGACCGGGACGCGTGGCGCGAGTTCCACGGTGAATTTTTCCGGACTCCATTCGATGGGTTCCTCGGTTTGGTTGCCGGAGGCATCGAGATGTTGGCGGAAGTAGCCCTTGCGATGGAGCAGGGTGACGCCGGCGATGGGCACGCTCCGGTCGGCCGCGGCGCGCAACAGGTCGCCGGCGAGGAATCCGAGGCCGCCACAATAGGTGGGCATCCCGGGTTCGAGGGCGATTTCCATGGAGAAATAGGCGACCTGGCGATTGTTTTGCATCTTCAGACGGGGGGGAGGGGGCTGATTGGCAACCTTCAGGCTAAGCCCGGACGCCGGTTCGTGCAAGTTCGCAAGCGGTGTGAAACGTGCGCGCACATTTCAACTTTCGGGCCGCTGACTTTCGGTTTCTATTTCCCCATGGACGTTTTCACCCCGGAAAAGCGCTCGCAGGTGATGTCCCGCATCCGCGGGCGAGACACGACGCCGGAACGGGTGCTACGCTCCATGCTCCACCGGGCGGGCTATCGCTTCACGGTGAACGGTCCGTTGAATCGCTCTCTGCCCGGCAGGCCCGACATCGTGCTGCCAAAATATCACACCGCGGTTTTTGTCCACGGCTGCTTCTGGCACGGTCACGAAAACTGCCCTCATTTCCGGCTGCCGAAGTCCCGTATTGATTTCTGGCAGACCAAGATCGGGGGCAACCGGAGTCGCGACGTCGGCAATGCGAAGGCTCTTCACGATCTCGGATGGCACGTCGTCACCATCTGGGAATGCGCGCTCAGGACGCAGTCCTCCCGACTGTGGCTGGGGAGGCGACTGCCAGCGCTTCTCGGAGCTGTTTCCGGGACTGGGGCTGCCAGGGAAATGGAAGGGTCGTCGAAATCGTGGGTCGATTAGACTCCGCCCTGTTTTTTCCTAACGAGAGCAAGGAGCGCGCCAATCGCTCCCAGAAGCACGCCCGCGGCGATCCACTTGGTGAGGGATGATTCCGGCGTGAGATGGTCGTATTTCCCAGGACCCACCTTGCTAACCGTGACGGGTTGGGGCTTGGCTTCCGCGGGAGCGGGGGCGGCGAGGTCGGCGGCGCTGACCGGTGGCTTGCCAACTTCTCCACGGAGCGCGGCGACGGCGGCGGCGGTGACTGCGGGGGCTGAGTTGCCGAAGGAATTCCGGACGTAGGTGAGCACGGCGGCGATCTGATCGTCCGTCTGATAGGCGAGGACTGCCATGCCGCCGGGGAAGTTGTATTCCTGGCCCTTGACCTTGATGGGCCCCTGGAGTCCGCGGAGCTGGATGCGGATGAGGTTTTCCGCAGGGCCGTTCACCCACTCGGAGCCGGCGAGCGGCGGTCCGGCGGCAGAGCCTTCGCCACCCTGGCCGTGGCAGGCCCCGCAGACGAGGAACTGCTGTTGGCCGGTTTTCATGAAGGCTGGGTCGATGCCATTCGAAGTCGCGGGAGCTTTTTCCGGAATTTCGAGCGTGGCGGGATCGAGCGGCGCGGGCACGGCGGGCTTCGGTGGCTCGCCGCCTTGGGTGAGGGTGGCGAGCCAGGCGACGATGTCGCGGAGTTCGCCCGGGGTGAGCAGGCTGCCCATCGGCGGCATGGGCGAGACGGGCGGAGTGAAGGAGGCGATGTCGGAGCGTTTGACGCGCAAGGATTTCCCGGCGGCGTCGATGTCGAGGTGGTCGGGAGTTTCCGCGGTGAGGTTGCCGGAGAGGCTGGCGCCGTTTTTGAAATTGACGAGCACCGCACCGAAGCCGGGGGCGATGACGACGCTGGGTTCGACCATGGATTCGAGGAAATAGCGCGGGTCTTTTGATCGCTTGGCGACGCCGGCGAGGTTGGGGGCGGTTTCGCCACCAGCCGCGTGGCCTTCCTCGGCGCGGTGGCAGCGCATGCACTCGCTGGCGGGGTGGGAGGAGAACAAGGCGGCTCCATTTTCGGGATTTCCTCCCTGCAGGGCGCTGTTCCACCTGGCAAGCGGGTCTTTGTTTTCCGCTAGGGACTTCGCGAGGGCTGCGAGGGCGTTGGTGACGGCCGGGTCGGCGCGTTTCGCCGCGGCGGCGGTGAGTTCGACGGCTGAGGGGGAAATGCCGTTGGCCGCGCTGAGAGCGTTGAGTTTCTCGATGAAGACGGCGTCCACGGCTTGTCCGGGAAGGGTGGCGAGGATGTCCCAGGTGTTTTGGGCGCGCGTCACATTGGAGGAGTTGACGGCCGCGAGGAGTGATGGCAGGGCAGTCTCGGGAGAGAGCTTGGAGATGGCGGTTAGGGCGGCGAGCGCGACCTCGTCCGACGAGTCGCCGGAAATTTTCGCGAGCAGCTCGCCGAGGTTGTCGGGCTTGCGTTCGATGAGGAGCTTGAGGGCGTTCGCGCGGGCTTGCGGGGGGAGCTTGAGGTTGTCGACGAGACTTTCCAGGGAGGTGTTGTCGAGGCCGTCGATTTTCATCTGATATTGCGCGATGAGCCCCAGGGCGGCGGTGAGGACGAATCCCTGCTGGTCGAGAAGCCGGGGCAGGGCGGCGGCGAGGGCGGGCCGGATGGTCTCGGGATCGCGTTTCGCCAGTGGCCGCCAATGTCCGGTGAGCTGGTCCGCCGGGGCTGGATCGGTCCAAACGGCTAACAGGCGGAGCGCCTCCTTGCGGACGATTTCCGGGATCTGCGGATCGGCGGCAACCTTGAGCAGGCGTCCGGCGTTTTCCGGAGTGCCGATGCGGTAGGCGTTGTGAACCAGGCGGCGCAGCATGAAGGGCGTCCACTTGCGGACGGATGGATTGTCCAGCAGGGCCGCGACGGCGGGGCGCTGGGCGACCATGTCGTTGTCGCAAATGGCGCGGATGGCCTCGTCCGCGACCTTGGGATCGGGGTCGTTGATGAAATTGGCGACGCCGGGGTCGTTCATGCGGCGCAGGGCGACGGCGGCGGCGAGGCGCACGGCGGGGGAGTCATGGGTGGTGGCGAGCGCGGAGAGGATGGCGGGGCTCGCGGCGATGTGTTGGAGGGCGAAGATGCCGGCGTGGCGGAGATAGACGTCGCGGTTGTCGTTTTCCGCGAGCATTTCGCAAACAGGCACGAAGCCGCCGGCCAGCTGGTGTTTCCCGGCGAGGATCGCGGCGAAGAAGCGGACGCGCGGCGACTCGTCTGCGAGAAGTGAGGCGAGGGGGACGGCAGCGGTGTCGATTTTCGAGTCTGCCAGCACGCGGAGGGCCTGGGCGCGGATTTCCGGGTCCTTGTCGCCGAGCAGGGCGATCAAAGGCGTTTCCACCGGGCCACGGCGGGCGATCATGCCGAGGCCCCAGATGCCGTGGACGCGGGTGAGGAAGTCGGCGGATGCCGTGGCGGCGGCGAGTTGTTTGAGTCCATCCGGCTTGCGGGTGAGGGCGATTTGCGCACGCAGGCGGATGCGGGCGTCGGGGTGGGGGAGGAGGCTGGCGAGATCGGAGGAACCGAGTTTTTCGAATCCTTCCTTCATGACGGCGGCGGCGCTGGCGGCCTCAGCCGCGCGCCAGGTTTTCCCACCGGCGTTGAGAGAAAGCAGGCGGCCGTCTTGATGGGATTTCCAACCGGTGATGAAGTCGCTGATGTAGACTTTTCCGTCCCACGAGTATTCCACGTCGGTGGCGGCTACGCCCCATACGAACTGGCGGGAGTCCGACATTTCCATGCCCGCGCCCTTGGGTTTCATTTCAAACGACCAGACGCCCGAGTTCGCGCTGCCGCCGCGGTAGTCGCAGATGAGGAAGCGGCCGGCCTCGTTTTCGAGGAAGCCGACGCCGGGATGGGCGGTGAGCCCGGACGGGCCGGCGGTGAGGTGGGCGCTGGGCGGCAGGATGTAGGCTGGCTGGCCGGGGTTTTCCAACTCCCACATTTTTTCGTCCATCCAGCGGCTCGGCGGGTGGTCGGTTAGGCCGATCTGGCGGTGGAACGAGTGCATCGTCTGGTGCTCCATCTGCCAGCCGGAGTCGCCGCCTTCGACCAGATAGACGACGCGCGCCGCGTCTCCCTGGTCGGAGTTGTTATCGACGGAGAACGCGTTGCCGAGCGCGTCGAAGGCGATTTCCTTGGGGTTGCGCAGGCCGGTGTGGACGATTTCAAATCCGGTGCCGTCCGGCTCGAAGCGGAAGACCGCGCCTTCGTTCGGATAGTCATAAGACACGCCTTCCTTGGTGATCAGGCTGAAGCCCCGGTCGCCGATGGTGCCGTAGATCCGCCCGTCCGGTCCGAGCGTGAAGCCGTTCATGTCGTGGCCGGATAGAGAGACGCGCACGCCGAATCCCTCTTCGACGACCTTGCGTTCGTCAGCGGTGCCGTCGCCGTTGGTGTCGCGCAGCATGTAAATCTTCGGAATGCAGGCGAAGTAGAGGCATCCGTCGTAGAAGAAGACGCCCGCGGCGGTGCCATCCAGAACGTCGTTGAAGCCTTCGGCGAAGACCTTCGACTCGTCGATTTTCCCGTCGCCGTCGGTGTCCGCCAGGCGCCGGATGACTTCGGATTTGCGGGTGAGCTCCTCGATGCTGACCTTGGCCTTCCATTTTTCATGGAGCGCGCGGCGGTCGCTGGTTTTTTTAGCAGCGAGATCGTCGAGATACCAGAAGAGGTTGTTGCGGTCGTCCTCGATGCCCTCGCGGAAGCGATGGGTTTCCGCGACGTAAACGCGGCCCTGGTCGTCGAAGGTGATCGCGGTGGGCGAGGTGATTTTCTGGTCCTTGTGAGTGGCCTCGATTTTCAGGGTGCTGTCCGTGGGGATGCTGGCCCCGGCGACGATGCTGGTGGTGGCGAGTCCGTCGACGAAGGCCTTGCCGGCGCGGGTGGTGGGCGGAAACTTCTGGTTCGGGTAGTTGGTGAAAATGATGTGGTCCACGCCGATGACGCCCCCAGCTCCGGATTCGTCGTCCAGCAGGCGGATGCGCGCGGTCCGGCCCTTGAACTCCGTCACGTCCCACAGCGCCGCCTCGCAGCGGAGACTGCGTTTTCCGACGGATTCGCGGGCCACCTTGCCGTCGATGAGCAACTGCGCCGCCGTCTTTCCCGCGCCATCGCCACCGGCGATGAGGAAGGTGATGTAGGGCTCGCGGATTTCGAATTCCGGCGATGTCAGGCTTCCTACGGCGGCGTCCCCACCATGTGCGGAGGTGGCCAGGCTGTCGTCGGAATAAGCGGTGAACGGCTTGTCCATTTGATCCGTTTTACCGGCGGCGGGAGCGAGCCCGAAGGCCGTGCCCTCTTCCTGCCAGTCATCGAATCCATCACCTTCAAATTTCTGGAAATTCCGGGTGGCTGCGGAAAGGGACGCGGTGAGGGCCAATGTGGCTAATATCGTTTGAAGCATGGCTGCGTGATGGGGTCGTCGCCGGAGCGGCCCGGGCGCGGGACTATTGGTATGGAAGCGGGCAATGCCAACTGCAAATCCGGACGTTAAATTGCCGATTCGGGCAGCCAATGGAAGCTTGCGGACACTTTTCAAAACCGGCAACTTTCGATCGTTATGGAGATCAAACGTCGTCCGTTCATCAAAACCGCGCTTGGAGCCTCACTCGCGACCCTCACGTCGCATGCCGAGGAGCCCCCGCCGCCTGCGAAGAAGCTCGGCTGGGCGCTGGTGGGACTCGGTTCGCTCAGCGCCAACCAGATCGCGCCCGCGTTGCTGCTATCGAAGCACAGCCAACTCGCCGCCGTCGTCACCGGTACGCCGGAAAAGGGCGTCAAGTGGCGGGAAAAATACGGTCTCACCGCGGACCAGGTTTATTCGTATGAGACCTTCGACAAGATGATCGATAATCCGGCGATCGATGTGGTTTACATCGTTTTGCCGAACAGCATGCATCACGAGTTCACGATCCGGGCCGCCAAGGCCGGCAAGCATGTGTTCTGTGAGAAGCCGATGGCGAACACGGCTCAGGAATGCCGCGAAATGATCGCTGCTTGCGAGGCGGCGAAACGCCAGCTCGGGGTCGCCTACCGGTGCCAGTTCGAACTTCACCACCGTGAGGCCATGCGCTTCGCCCGCGAGCAGGTGTTCGGTCCCCTGCGGCACATCGACGCCGGCTTCGGCTTTGCGATCGGCGATCCGAAACAATGGCGGCTCCGTAAAAATCTAGCGGGTGGTGGCGCGCTGATGGATGTGGGCGTGTATGCGCTCCAAGCCTGCCGTTATCTCGCCGGCGAGGAGCCGCTGGAAGTCGTGGCTCTCGAAGTCAAAACGGATCCTGTCAAATTCGCCGAGGTGGATGAAACGATCACGTGGACCATGAAGTTTCCATCCGGTCTGACGGCGAACTGCCTGACGACGTATCAGTTCAATGGTCGCGAGGACTTCACCGTGTGGGCCGCAAAGGGCCGCTTCGGCATGAAACCCTGTTACGGTTACACCAACCACACCGGCTGGACCTCCGATCCGAAAATTCCGCTCGCGTTTCCGCAGACGAACCACTTCGTCGCGGAGATGGACGCGTTCTCGCTGGCGATCCTTGAAAGGAAGCCCTTCGAGCCCTCGGGCACGGAGGGGTTGCGGGATCTACTGGTGGTCGAGGCGATTTACAAATCCATCGCCAGCGGGAAAAAGGAAACGGTTGGGAAAGTCTAGCGGGCGGACTCCAGCTCTTCCATTTCGGGATCGCTTTGCCGTTACTTCAGCGCATTGAGGCTGAAGTCCTTGACCGTCACTCCGCAGCTATCCTGTTTGAGTTCGAAGTGAAGGATGTTTTGTCCTTGGGACAAGGACAGTTCGATCGGTTGGGTCTGCTGCCACATGCCGAGGGTGTAGGGCACGGAGGTCTCGACCGGTTGATCGGCATCATTGGCGGCGAACAGGAATTTCTGTCCTTCCTGCACCGTGGCCACCCGGGCGGTCAGCGCGTAATTGCCGGCTTGCGGCACCTCGAAGGCATACTGGGTTTGGAAACCGCCAAGGCAGTGCAACTGCGACCCACCGGAAAAGCTCTTCATGGCCAAGGATTTCCCCGTGGGTTTGCCGTGGGCCACCGCCGGGATGGTGATGGTCCCGTCCTTTGCGACGATCTGCCGTTCCTCCGCCGCGACCGCCGCCGGCTCCGCTTTTTGCTTTTCCTGCGGCTCATTCGCCTCGGCAAGCTCTTGGCCGAGAGGGCCCAATGCGACGGCCTTGGACGCGATGGAAACCGATAGGTAATGTCCCACGCTGCTCCAGAAGCCACCGTCAATTTTCTTGCGCTCGTTGTAGGCTTGCTCGCCAAGGATGCCGCTGATCCACCGCGCACGCAGCACCTTCAGGTATTCCTGAGCCTGCTCGCGCGCCTGGGTTTCCAACAGGAACTGGGTTCCGCTGAGCGGCACCTCATCCTTGTCCCACCAACTGGCTTGGAAGCCGGCTCCGAGATTGACCACCCAGCCCTTCGGAGTCCAGTGGCTCAGCGCGGCGTGAGCGTGCTGGGTCACGCCCCAGGTCGGGATGCCGAAACTGCGGAGCATGAAGCGGCCGAAGAACGCGCGACGTCCGCAGACACCGCCATCCTTGATGATGTTCTGGTATTGTTGCAGCGACGGGAGGTCGGACTTCACGTTTTGTGAGCCATATGGGACTTCCGTTTTTACGGCCGCAACATAGCGCCAGCCGTAGTTGGGATTGTTGATGTGGTCGGGACGGTAGTTCCGCAGCATTTCGCGTCCCCAAGCCAGGATCTGGTCCGGTGCGTCGCAGTTGACGACCATGCGGTATTCCCAAGTGCTCAGGTCTTTGAAAGCGCCATCCAGTTCACCATCGAGGAAGGCTTTCTCATAGTGCAGGTAGCGCTTGACCGGGTCCACGGTGGCGGGGGCGTTGGTTTGGTCCTGGGGGTTGGACTGCTGGATTGCGACGGCATGTTCCAGACCGGTGGCGAGGGCCAAGCGCCGCAGATTGTCCCCGCTGGCCTTCGGGCCGGTCTGTTGGATGGCAGAGTAAATTTCCATCGCCCGCCCGTATTTGCCGAATTTGGCACCACCCGCGACGAGCATGTCCTTCATCAACTTATCGTCGGTCAGAAGCTTCTCCACCAAGGCTTCCTTTTCCTTGTCCTGCTGCGCGAACTCCGCCAGCCCGCGTGGCGTCGCCTCGGCCAACACCGCGCATTTGACCAGCTTCGCGTCCAGCTTGTCGCTCGACAACACCGGGTCCATTTCTGCTAGAAACGCCTTGGCCGCGGTCGTCTCGTCGGCTCGTGCTTTGGACAACGCCGCTTTGGCGGTCGCGTTTGCCTGGCTCAATTTCGGTTCGTCGACTTTAGCCGTTTCATAGGCCGCCTGCCGCTCCTTGAGCGCTTTGAGCCCGTCCTCTTTGTTGGCCTGCGCTTTGGCCAAATCCGTCTTCGCCGCTTCGCGCCCGGCATCGGTGGTCGCCTTCTTGAGTGCGGCTTCCGCCAAGGCGATGTTCTTCTCGGCCCCGCCGATCCACTTGCCCTTCGCATGGTCCACCAAGCTCTTTGCCGCGTTCAACTTGCCGAGGTTTTTCTGCACCGCCTCCGCCTCCGCGGTGGCCTGCGAGACCGCTTCCCGGGCTTGTTGGAGCGTGGTTTTCTTCCGCTCGTTCACGGGCGGCAGGGATTTGGCGATCTCGGTTTGCAGTGCCGTGAGCGAAGCGGAGTACCGCGCCCGGAGTTTCTCCCCAACTGCGGTCAACGTCTCGACAGGATTTGTCGGATTAGGTTTGGCGTACACGACGCCCACCCCAAGGAACAGTCCGACTCCCAATAACATAACTGGTGATAAACTTGGGATCCGCATTCGGAGGTAAACGTCGGATCGCGTCGATTTTTTCATCGATCGATAGAAAACTTCATTTGGCCGGGATCCGTGGAATTGTAGATCCGGCCGATTATCCGATTGATCCCGCGCGTCCGGCTGTCAGCATATTACAGATATCGAACCCATGAAAAC
>JBEDKU010000853.1:0-10602 GCA_041172045.1 Verrucomicrobiota bacterium
AGGTAGCCCTGATTGGCGAAGTGCTGGGGAAGGGTGACCCGGTCTTTCAGTTCGGGCACGTTTCTAAACCACGGGGCGAGCCCGTAAACGCCTGTGGTGGTCGGCCGCAGGCCTAACATGAGGCTGGTGCGCGAGGGATTGCAGAGCGGTGAATTGCAATGCGCGTTGAGAAACGTGGTGCCGCGGGCGGAGAGTTTGTCGATATTCGGGGTTTTCGCCATCGGGTGACCGCCGAGGTGGCCGATCCAGTCGTTCTGGTCATCGATGGCGATGAAGAGAATGTTCGGTTTCCGGGGTTCCGCCGCTTGGGACTGGAGCAAGCCGAGTGCGCAGAGGATGGTGAGGCAGCGGTTCATTTTTGTGCTTTCTTTGGTTTTTTTCCGGCTGCTTTCGGCTTTTGTTTGCCCTCGTCCTCGATCTTGTAGTTTTTGGGGTTGAACGACGGGTTCCTCACGGGGGTGACGGCTTGGGTTTTGATCAGGAAGTTTTCGATCAGCGCGTCCATGGCTTTGACTCGTTCCGGTTCCTTGTCGGCAAGGTCGTTCTTTTCGCCGATATCCTTGCTGAGGTTGTAGAGTTTCCAGCGATGGGCTCCGTTCTCGCCACCGAAGAAGATGCGGATGAGTTTCCAGTCTTTTTGAATGACGGAGACGGAGGGCGGCAGCCAGTCCGGCACGCCGGGAGCGTGCGGGAAATAGGTGAAGAGGGACTCGCGTTTCAGTTCACTGCCCTTGAGCGCTGGGAGAATGCTGACACCGTCGAATTTCTGGCCGGAAGAGGCTGGAAGGGCAAGTCCGTCGAGCAGGGTGGGATAGAAATCCTCGCTCTGCACGAGGGCGTCGCTGCGGGTGCCTGCGGTGGTGACGCCGGGCCAGGTGATGGTGAGTGGGGTGCGGACGCCGCCTTCGAACATGGTGGCCTTGCCTCCGCGCAGGGGGGCGTTGCTGGTGGGCGTGGTGCCATCGATTTCATTGTACATGTTGCCGCCGTTGTCGGAGGCGAAGATGACGATGGTGTTGTCCGCGATTTTCAAACGGTCGAGCGTATCGAGCAGGGTTCCGACGGCGTCGTCCATGCTTTCGATCATGGCGGCGTAGGTCGGGCTGCGCTGGGGATTGGCGGGATCGACGAGGCCGCGGTATTTCTCGATGAGGGCCTTTTTCGCGTCGAAGGGAGCGTGGACGCTGAACATCCAGTAGTTGAGGAAGAAGGGGCCGTCCTTGTGTTTTTCGATGAAGGCGACGGCTTCCTTGGCCATGCGGTCTTCGATGTGCTCGTCCGGGATGGCGGGGTCCGCATCGAAGTCCTTGAACTTCCATGGCGCCACATAACTGCCGGCAGGACCCGGTCCCGACGTGTGGGGAAGATCGACGTCAAAGGAGTGTTCCAACGGGGAGTAAGGCTTGGGACCCAGGTGCCATTTTCCGAAGTGGCCGGTGGCGTAACCGGCGGCCTTGAGGCTTTTTGGAAGCGTCTGATAGGTGGTGTTCAGGCGGCTGACGGATTCGGGCGTGGTGGACTTGGAATTTGGGTTGCCTTTGCCAGGAGTGGCGGTGAGGACGACTTGCGGCAGGTGGCAGTTGGGCGTGGTGATGCCGGTGCGCGCGGGGCTGAGTCCGGTGAGGACGGCGGAGCGGGTGGGCGAGCAGAGCGGGCTGGCGGAGTAGGCGCGGTTGAAGGTCATGCCGCGCTTGGCGAGGCGTTCGAGGTTGGGAGTTTGATAGATTTTGGTCTGTCCGTTGAGCGTGGTGTCCGCCCAGCCCAGGTCATCGGCGAGGATGAACACAATATTGGGCTTTCCGGCGGCGGCGAGACCGGTCGGCAGGGAGACGAGGGTCAGGAATGATAGAAGGAGATGTTTCATGATTTGACGAAGATGGATGATGGTGGTTTGGGGTAGGGAGGCGTTCTGACAATCAGTTTTGAGGTTTTGTTTTCTTGCGCACGGGTTTCGGCTGATTGCCTTTGTTCTTTTGTCCGGGAGGTCCGGTGATGGTTTTTCCTTCGAGGTAGTGGTCGTAGTAGTCGTTCCAAGTGTCGGCCATGCGATTGGTGGCAAGTCCGGGTGGAGTGAGATCTTCGCTCCAGGCCCGCAGTTTTTCGCGGAGACGTTTCGCGATTTCAGGATTCTTTGCGGCGAGGTTCCGTTTTTCCCCGATGTCGGAGGAAAGGTCGTAGAGATACTCGCGGTTGCCGCCGCGGAGAAGCTTCCAATTGCCCTCGCGGATGGCGGATTGGGCGACCCAGCGCCAGTAGAGGGTCACGTGCGGCGGGGTGGTAATTTCGCCTTTCAGGTGGGGGACGATGTTTTTGCCATCGAGATCGCCGGGCTGGGGCTGGATGTTGGCAAGGGCGGCGGCGGTGGCGGCGACATCGAGCGCGGTGATCGGGTGCTCGTAGGTTTGGCCGCCGGGGATGGTGCCCGGCCAGGCGACCACGAAGGGGACGTGGATGCCGCCCTCGGCGAGCATGCCTTTTTCGCCGTTCATGGGCGTATTGAGGCTGCCGTCCCATCCGCTAGGGTCGGCGTTGAGTGGTGTGTCTTCCTTGTGGATCTTGAGCGGCGCGCCGTTGTCGCCGATCATGAAAATGAGGGTTCGTTCGGTGAGATCGAGTTTTTTGAGCGTTGCGGTGACCAGACCTACGCCGTCGTCCACGGCGGAGATCATGCCGAGGGCCTGGCGACGGCGCTCGGCCATCTCACCGGGGAAGCGTTCGGTGTAGGACTTGGGCGCGTCCAATGGAGTGTGAGGAGCGCGGTAGGCGATGTAGAGGAAGAACGGGTCGTTTTTATAGCGTTCGATGATTGCGGCGGCGGCCTGGCTGCAGCCATCGATATGATAGGAGTCCGAGGACAAACTGGCCATCGGGCGGTCCTTGCCGTCGAGCGTAATATTGGCTTCGAAGGTTGGCGGTCCTGTGTGGGAAAAGACGTGCTTGAACCCGTGATCCCCAATCTTGGAATCGGGTCCGAGATGCCATTTGCCGAACTGTGCGGTGATGTAACCGTTCTCCTGCAAGCGCTCCGCGATGGTGGTGGATTTGTCGAAGCCCTCCATCGGCTGGCGGTTGGACTCGACACCGAAGCGGGACTGAAACCTGCCGACGAGAAGTCCGGCACGCGAGGGGACGCATTGGGGGGCGGTGCTATAACCGTTTTTGGCGACGACGCCGCTGCGTGCCAGGGCGTCGATGTTCGGAGTCCTGATATCGGTGACGGAACCATTCACGCCGAGATCCGCATAGCCGTGGTCGTCGGTGTAGAAAACTATAATGTTAGGTTTCTCCGGAGCTGCCGCGTGCGATGGAACGGCTCCCGTCAAGGACGAGAGCGTGATGAAGAGGGTGGCGCGAAGCATGGCGGGTGGTCGGGTGAATGAAGCTTGAAGGATGGCGGTGCTGATCAATTGAGCTTCCAGCCGCCGTCTTGAATCGCCTGGAGTCGGGCGACCTCCTCGGGATTTTTTGACGCGATATTGGTGGTTTCCAAAGGATCGGACTTCAGGTCGAAGAGTTCGATTTCCCGGGGTGCGCCGGCATGAGGTCGATCCGATGGAGCGTCGCCGGGGATGATCAATTTCGACCACCCGCTGATCACGATCCGGGCCATCAGGCTTTTTGCGGGTTTGGCGAGATCCTGGATGTCGTGGGTGTAGGATTCGACAAAGATCGATTTTCTGGCGGTCATGGCATTGTGGTCGAGCAAGTCGAGTCCGGGAAGGTCCGCAGGAGCCTTGGCACCGGCGATCTTGAGGATGGTGGGGGCGAAGTCGATGATGGAGGCGAGGGTCTCGTCGTCACGCAGCGGTGCCACCTTTCCAGGCCAGCGGACAAACATGGGGGTGCGGATGCCGAGTTCGTAAGGCGAGAGTTTGGCGCGCTTTGTCTTGTTGCCGAGAGCCGCGTTCCAGCCATTGTCGGCGAGGTAGAGGACGACCGTGTTTTCGGCCAATTGGTGGTCGGTCAGGTGTTTGTCGATTTCACCGCAGGTCTGGTCCAGCCACTCGACCATGGCGTAGTATTTTTCGGCGGCGGGTGTCGGCCCTTTGCCGACGTATTTTTTCAGAAGTTCCTCCGGGGGATTGTGGGGCGCGTGGGGGAGGAACGGCGCATACCAGACAAAGAACGGCTTATCCTGCTTTTGGGCGTCATCGATGAAATCAAACAGCGGCTTCATCCCCTTGCGGCCGATCTCAAGACCGGCGTCACCATGACGGCTGGCGGTGTCGGTCATGCCGTGGGAAAACCCGATGTCCTTATAGGTGACGTTCCAGAGCTTGCCACTTTGGAACGTGAGATAACCCGCCTCGGTGAGGGCCTTGGGAAGCAAGAGTGAATTGCCGAGGAGTTGCTGCGCGAGGGGATCACGAGAGCCTTTCACCTTGAGATTGCCATTCCTGGCCTGGGCGAGGTCGTTGCCGGTGATGCCGTGCTCGTGCGGGAGTTTCCCCGTGAGCAGGCATGCCAGTGACGGCGAGCAGACCGGAGTGGCGTATCCCCGGGTGTAGAGTCGGCCCTGCGTGGCCATGCGGTCGATGTTAGGGGTTCTGACGTCCTTGTTTCCCATGAAACCATATTCCGGATAGCCGTGGTCGTCGGAAATGATGAGGATGATGTTGGGTTTTGCCGGGGCTGAAATCGCCGGGACCATCAGAAGCGCGGAGAACAGAATAAGTGCGGAAAAACGTTTCATGAGCGTGGATGGCAACTTGGCCGTCGTGGAATGATCAGTATGGAAAGGTGGCCCCGAGGCGCGCAAAACAGGATTCAGAGCTTTCGTAACGTAGGGATGGAGAAAAAGTTGCTGACTATTTTTCCTCGTCGATCCCGTGAGCTGCCAAGCCTAGATATTTCAAGGAAGAAACGGGATCACCCTGTCGGGTGATATTTCTTTCGCATGGATTTCGGGCAGAGAATGGCGATGGCCTATGGACGCGGATTTGGAGCGGTCGACGGCGTTTCTAATGATTCCGTGCCGAGGCTGGGCAAACCGTCCGTGGTGGCACTCATCACCGACTGGAGGGCGGGTTTCGCAGACAGGTCGCGCGCCCACAACAGCGGGTGATTCGTCCGTTTGCGCGGAGAGTGGTTCAGCCAGCTTTGGCCATCATGCAGGCCCCAGAAAGTCACGCGATCGATCTTGTCCGCGTGCTTGTGGAACAGGCGGAAGAGTCCGGCGTATTGCTCGGCTTGTTTGAGGAGCACGCCAGGCGGGCAGCTCTGGGCGAAGGGGTCGCCGGTTTTTTCCGTGATCACGTTCATGTCGAGTTCGGTGATGGAGACCCGCAGGCCTTCGGCGTGGAAGGCAATGATGGCGGCCTCGATGTCATTGAGATCGATGCGGTCCAGACTCCAATGCCCCTGAATGCCGATGCCATCGAGCGGGACTTTCGTAGCCTTTAGACGGCGGATCAGGCGCAGGGTTTTTTCCCGCTTGTCGGGCTTTTCGATGTCGAAATCGTTGTAATACAAAATCGCTCCGGGATCCGCGCGGCGGGCGGCGCGGAACGCTTCCGCGATGTAGTCGGCGCCGGTTGCTAGAAACCACGGCGACTTGCGCAGATCGTTGTCACCTGGGTCGTTGTCGATCGCCTCGTTGACGACATCCCAACTCTTGATCCGCCCCTTGTAACGACCGACGACGGAGGAAACGTGCTTGGTCATTCGCTCCAGCACCCGCTCGCGGCTCGCGGGTTGGTCACCGTCCTTGAAGATCCATTCCGGACACTGATTGTGCCAGACCAACGTGTGGCCGTGCACTTCAAACTGGTTGGTTTTCGCAAAGTCCATGAACCCGTCCGCCGCGGCGAATTCGAAGCCGCCTTCCGCCGGTTGGAGATATTTCGGCTTCATCAGGTTCTCCGCCGTGATGATCGAGAAATTCCGCTTCAGCAGATCGACTTCGCCGGCCGGCATCCGCGGGCCCGGGAGGGCCGCGCCGATGGCGAAGGATTTTTGATAGACGTCCTTGAGCCCGGAAGGTTCTGCAGGGCTGGAGGAGCTCAGGCAGCAAATCAGAAAGAGGGCGGTGATGAAAACTTTCATCAGGGCAGGGGATAACGATCGGCGAGGCGGGCGGGCATGGCGCTCGGCGTGTAAGGGTTGCCTGAGCCCTTGTCGCCCTGGGGTTTGTAGTGCGGACCGTCGCTGGTAGACTCGGGTTCGTAGGCGGGCTTGCCACTCTCGTTCTTCCACCATTTGAGCCAACGTTGGCTCATCGCGGCGACGAGTTCGGGATTGGATTCCGCGAGATTTTTGGTTTCCAGCGGATCGGCCGTGGTGTTGAAAAGCTCCCAGCCGGTGCCGTCCACTTCGGCCAGCGTCCACTCGGCGCTGCGGATGGCGCGGTTGTCCATGTATTGGAAAAACAGCGGTTCTTGCCGTTGCCATGGCTTGCCTAGCAGTAACTTGGCGAAGGATTCCCCAGCGACTTCGGCCTTGGCAGACGCATTCGCGATTTCGAGAAATGTCGGCATCACGTCCACCATGTGAAGCGCGCTCGCGTCGATCCTGCCGGGAGTTCCGCTGGATTTTCCGCGCCGCCAGGCGATGGCTCCGGTGGTGATGCCACCGCCGTGCTGGCTGATTTTATAGAGCCGCCAAGGAGTGACGCTCGCATATGCCCAGCCGGTGCCAAGCTGCCAGTTCGAAGCCGGATCGCCGGGAAGTTTTCCTTGTTTAAGCAACGCCTGATCCATCACCGAAAACGAATCCGCGCCGTTGTCGCTCATGAAGAGAATCTGCGTGTTGGCCGCTTTGCCGCTGTCCTCAAGCGTTTTCATCAGCCGCCCGATGCCTTGGTCCATTCGCTCCACCATCGCGGCGTAAACCGCCATCCGCAGGTCCTCGAGGTCGCGCTGCTCCGGCGTGAGCGAGTTCCAAGCGGGTAGGTTTTCCGGATAGGCCGGCAGCACCGCGTCCGCGGGGACGATGCCCATCTCCTTCTGCCTGCGGAAGCGCGCCTCGCGAACCGCCTGCCATCCGCCGAGATACTTGCCGCGGTGTTTCAGGATGTCCGCCTTCGGGGCCTGAAGCGGATTGTGTGGTGCCTGATAGCTAAGGTAGAGGAAGAAGGGTTTTTCCCCGGTAACGGGGGCTTTGATGAAGTCGATGGCGCGGTCGGTGAACTGGTCGCTGCTGTAATATTCCGGCCCGAATTCGGTGAACGGCTCGCGGTCGAGGCGGTAGCTTTTCGCACCGGTGAAATGGTCGGCGAAACCCTCGAGAAATCCGAAGAAGTGATCAAAGCCGCGGTCCAGCGGCTGGCCGGCGAGATGCCACTTGCCGACGAGCGCGGTGCGGTAGCCGGCAGCCTGGAGCGTTTCTGATAGGAGTGGCGTGTTTTTGAAATTCCGCAAGCCCCGCGGCCACCACTGGCCGGTGAGCATCGAGGCTCGCGACACCACGCACATGCCGCCGTTGCGGAAGTGGGTGAGCCGGACGCCCTCCTTCGCCAGCTTGTCGATGGCGGGCGTGGAGATTTCCCCGCCGAAACAGCCCGGGTCGCTGTAGCCCATGTCATCGGCGAGGATGATGATGAGATTGGGTTGCGCGGCGGCGAGCGACGTGGCGGAGGCAAGCGCGACGGCGAACGATTTGAAAATGGAGATCATGTGACGGTTTATTTCTTAAGAAGCTGTTCCAACCGTGGATCACCCGCCGCAGGACGGATGGCGCGGTCGGGGCCGAGGAAGCTCCGGCGCAGATCCACGAAGGGGCGGGCGCGTCTATCAGTGAGTGGATCGTAGTCCGGGTTCAAGGCCGGCATGTATTTCGTCGCGACATTGGCATCGAGCCAGTCGTTGAGTTCCTTGAACAGCTCGCGGGTTTTCTCCGGCATGGATTCTGCGAGATTCTGATTTTCGTGCGGATCGTTTTTGATGTCGTGCAGCCAGAGGCGGCCGTTCCAATCGAAGATCAGTTTGAAATCGCCCTTGCGGATGGCGGAGTGGGGAGTGAGCGGGAAACCGTCGTCCGGGTGCAGCGGCGCGACGTTGAACGGATAGTGCCAAATGAAGGTGTCGCGGACGTAGCCATTGTCTTTGTTAGCGGGATCCTTGAAGAGGGAAACGAGGCTGCGGCCGTCGATCTTGTGCTTGGCGCGAAGTGTCTCGGGATCGATGCCGCCGGCTTGGACGAGGGTGGGGAACAGGTCGCTGGCCGCCACCGGCACGTCCGACCAATTTCCAGGTGGAATCGCCGCGGGCCAGTGGAAAATCAGCGGGACGCGAATGCCGCCCTCGAACAACATCGCCTTGCCACCCTTGACGGGCGCGTTGCTGGTGGTAGGTGAGTCGCCCTTCTTGGTGTGGTAGGAACCGCCGCCGTTGTCGCTCATGAAAACGACGAGGGTGTTGTCGGTTAGCTTGAGTTCGTCGAGCGTGGCCATCAGCCGGCCGACGGATTGGTCGAGGCTGCGGACCATTGCGGCGTAGGTGGCGTCGGTGTGGCCGTTCCAGCCCTTGGTGGGCTTTTTTTCGAAATAATCGATGTCCTGCGGCTTCGCCTGGATGGGTGAATGGACGGCGAGTTGGCAGAAATAGAGCAGAAACGGCTGGTCCGGCTGGGTCTGGTGATGGGAGCGGATGAAGCGGTCGGCCTGGGTGGTGAGGTTGTCGGTTAGGTAATCCTCGCCGGTGGCTTCGCCGGATTTCCCCCAGAGCAGTTCCTTCTGTGGCATCTCGGGATCGTTTTTCGTTTTGCGGTCCCAGAGAGCCTGCCACTTGAAGAACGGCGAGCCGCCGGCATCGAAATAGGCGATTTGCTCGAATCCCTGGTCGCGCGGCTGATAGCCTTCCGCGCCGTGGCCGCCGACGTGCCACTTGCCGATGAAGGCGGAGCGGTAGCCGGTGAGGGCTTCGGCGAAGGTGAGCTCGTCCCGGCCCTCGTCAGTCTTGCGGCCGGATGGCAGGGCGAGCAGGGTGCTGCCGTTGAGCAGCGCTTGCGGCGTTTTGATGGCGTCGCCCCAGTAGCGCGCGTCGAGCGGGAGATAGCCGGCGGGCGGTGCTTGGCCGAGGCTGTAAAATGAGCGGGCGGTCTGGGGGGTGGCGGTGGTGACGCCGAGACAGGGTGCGTTTTTGCCGGTGAGCAGGGACGCGCGGGTGGGGGAGCAGAGCTGGTAGGCGTAGGCTTGCGAGAAGGCGATGCCGCCGGCTGCGAGGCGGTCGATGTTGGGGGTTTCGTAAAACATCTTGTCCTTGCCGTCGCCGGTGGCCTTTTCCGCGAAGGCGTTCACGTCGGTGTAGCCGAGGTCGTCGGCGAGGACGAAGAGGATGTTCGGCGGCTTGGCGGCCTGGGCGGTGACGATGAGCGGCAGCAGCGCGCAGAGGCGGAATGGGAATTTCATGGGGTTACTTGGCGGGGATTTCGTTCAGCGTGTACCAGGCATCCGGGTGCCAGAGCGGGTCGCCGCCGGCGGACCGAACGCCCTTGGAGTCGAGATGATGGACGTGGCCGCGGACGAGTCCGGCGATGGTGAGGCGGACGGATTTCTTGTCCTTTGAGACGAGAACCTGGGTGATCCTGGGAGTGGCTTGATCGACTTCCGGGCTGCCGTAGGTGTGCTGGAGGATGTAGGTCCAGGCGTCCATCGAGTAGCTGGAGGGATCGGCGGCGGTGGTGGGGTCGACAGGTGCGGTGAAATTCAGGGTGAAGCCGTCTTTGTTGGCGGTCATGGTTTGGATTTCAAACGGGGTTTTCCCGGTCCATTTGACGCGCTCGAAAGTGAAGGGCTTGCTGCCGCGCGAGGCCCAGCCGCGGTTGGAGCCGCCGGTGAAGAGGATGCCGGCCGCTTGATCCAACTGGACGGGGATGAGGCCGCACTCGAAGCCTTCGAGAAGCTTGAAGCAAGCGCCTTGATAGAGGCCGTTGACTTTTTCGAGGGCGACGCGCTGGACCTGCGAGTGGGTTTGCTCGCCGACGTAGAGTTGGTTCGCCCACGGGCCGAATTTTCCGCCGCTGGTGTCGCAGGCGATGCCGGTGGGCGATTGGCCGACTTTGCCGTGAGGGAGAACGACGGCGGGCGGGATGAATTCCGGATGTTTGAGATGTTCGGCAAGGACGCGCGAAGGATCGGCGGGTTCGGGCGGGGCGGGGAGGTTGGCGAGCTTGTGGAATTTGTTGCCGCTGGGATTTCCCTGGAACGAGCCGGGCTTGAGCCATTTCACAGAGGAGGAGCCGTTCCAGAGGCCTTGGTTGTCGGTGTAAAACGCGTCGCCGAGGTGATTGAAACCGATGCCGCCGGGCGAGCGGATGCCGGAGCAAGTGGGGATCATTTTGCCGTCCGGGGTGATGCGCACGCACCAGCCGCGCCAGTCGGAGTTGGCGGCCGCCGAGCCTGTCAGGCAGAGCGCGACCCAGATGTCCCCATTTTTATCGGGCGGAGTGCCGAAGGCGTATTCGTGATAGTTCCCGGCGCTGCCCCATGCGGCGCAGAGCGTCTCAAAGGTGTCGGCGAGACCGTCCGAATCGGTGTCGCGGATGCGGGTGACTTCCGGGCGCTGGGTGAGGGTCAGCGCGCCGTTTTGATAGAACATGCCGAACGGCTCGTGCAGGCCCTCGGCGAATTTTTTCCAGGTGACTTGGGTTAGGTCGTCGGCGTAA
>JBEDKU010000854.1:0-7247 GCA_041172045.1 Verrucomicrobiota bacterium
ACTTTTTCGTCATGGAAATCCACCTATTTCACCGACTCTCAACTGGCCGATCCGGCCATGAGCGGAGCGCTCGCAAGTCCCGCCGGCGATGGAATCGCCAATCTGATGAATTATGCGTCCGGACTGAATCCGATGCGGTCCAACGTGCCGACCTCCGTTTCCGAGACTGCGATTGTCGGCGGTTACCTGACAATGACCTATGTCCGAAACAAGAGTGCCAGCGACGTCAACTTCGTCGCTGAAGTGTCCTCCGATCTGAAAAACTGGTATTCCGGTCCGGCCCACACGTCCGCTCCGGTCGTGCTGGTGGATGACGGGTTCTTGCAGAGAGTTCAGGTGAAGGATCTGACGCCGTCGTCGTCGGGGGCTCCCCGCTACATCCGGCTGCGCGTCACGAACCCTTGATCAGGCATCCAGATGCACGATCCCGCGCCGGACCGCCTGGATCGCGGCTTGGGTGCGGTCGGCGACGCCGAGTTTGGCCAGCGTGTTGGAGATGTAGAGCTTCACGGCGGCTTCCGACAGGTGGAGTGACGAGGAAATTTCCTTGTTGCTGCACCCGGCGACGATTTCACGCAAGACCTGAAGCTCGCGCGGTGACAGGGTTTCCCGCGAGCGCCGAGCGGCGAGGCGCTGGGCGATGACCGGCGGAAAGTATTCACGTCCTGCCGCCAGCTCGCGGATCCCGAACAGGACTTCGGCGATCTCGGCGGACTTCGGCACGTAGCCAAGCGCTCCCGCCTGCGCCGCCCGCCAGATATCCTCCTCTCCCTCGAAAACCGAGAGGACGACGACGCGGGCGTCGGGAAACTCGGCCCGCAGGGACGCGGTGCTCTCCGCGCCATCCGCGCCGGGGAGTTGGAAATCCATCGTCACGACATCGGGTAGATGCTCGCGGTAAAGGGCCAGCCCTTCCGCGCCGTTGGATGCCTCGGCGACTAGGATTAGGTCAAGCTCACCTGCGATTGCCTCGGCGAGGGCGAAACGAACCATGGCGTGGTCGTCGACGATGAGGATTCGTATTTTGCGTTTCATGGGTTTTCGCCGTTCACTTGGGGTTGGGATGGCACCACGACCCGGATCGTCGTGCCGGCTCCGGGTGCGCTTTCGATGCTGAGGGTGGCGTGCAGTTTGTTGGCGCGTTCGCGGATTCCGAGCACGCCAAAGTGGCCGCGAGGCGCGGGGGCGGTGGGGTCGAAGCCTGTGCCGTCGTCGCGGATTTCCAAAGTTAGGGAATCCGCGCCGTATTCAAGCCGCATGCGGATTTCGCGGGGGGTGGCGTGGCGCGCGGCATTGGTGACGGCCTCTTGGGCGATGCGGAGAAGATGCATGGCAACATGTCCGGTGGGGCCGGATGACTCGCCACGTTCCTCGACGATGAATTTCGCGCCGCACTCGGTGGCGAGTGGGGCCAGGAATTCTCCCAGGGCGCCGGCCAGACCGTGCTGGTCGAGCGCGACGCTCCGCAGGTCGCGGATCGAGGTGCGCGCCTCCTCCCGACAATGGCGGAGCATGCGCTGGGCGAGGTCGAGCGCTTGGTCCGCCTTGTCGGGGGTGCGGGCGAGCCGCTGGCGGGCGTTGCTGAGTTGAATGGAGAGGCCGGCGAGTTCCTGCTCGATGGTGTCGTGCAACTCGCGGGCGACCCGCTGGCGTTCGTCTTTCACCGCCGTTTGTTCGATCTGTTTGCTGATGATTTTTGTCTGGCTGTCGACGTGCTGGTGGAGTTGCGCCACCCACGCGAGGAAGGCGAGTGCGAGCCCGCCGACGATGGCGAGCGCCCATAACAGACGGTGCAGTGTCCACCACGGTGCATGGCGGAGGATGGTGATGTCCGCGGCGTTTCGCAGTTCGATGCGGAATCCGTCCGCCAGCGAGTCGGCGGACAGAGGCTGGTTGTTGGTGAGTTCGCAAATTCCAGTGAGGCGCAGGCGGTCGTTCGGGGCCAGAGCGAGCGGCAGCGAGTTCCGGTCGGCGAGCCGCGCCTCGAAGATCCAGCTGTCCGCGCGGCATTGCAACACGGCGTCATCACTTGAACCCTCCCGGATGGTTAGTAGATCCGCATCCACCGTGACCAGCTCCGCCTGCTGGCGGATGAGGTTGTTTCCCGTGAGGTCGAGAGGTTCGGGCAGGGGAGGGGGAGTATGTTCGAAGATGGTGACACGCGAAGCCCGCAACACGGGACGAAACATGGCGATCGCGGGGAATCCCTCCGCCTCGACCCGCATCCCCGGCGCGAAGCCGTTGGTGATCGCGGTGCGGACGAGCAGGCAGTCCCCTTCGCCGCGCAGGTAGAGGCCGTCGCTGGCAGCGTGGATGACGGTGCCGCGCACACGGACGTTGGATTGCGACGTCGAGTCACTGCGCAGCAGTTCGTTGATCGCGCGGAGGGGCGGTTCGTGATCGGAAATCGCAGTCTCGGTCGGAATGATTTGCTCGATTGAGTTCACGAAGAGATAACGGCTGGTGAGCTGGCGCTGGCCGTTGCAAAGGCTGCCCACCACACCGCGGATTTTTACGGGCCGCTGCATCAGCTCCGCGGCGCGCTGGCTTTCCTTCCAGTTATCCGGAAAACGTACCAGGAACGTCCATCCCGAGACTTCGGCGACGAGTGTGATATTCAGCGTGCGGCCGGTGCTGTTGCTGTTTCCGATGATGATCGCGGAGATTTCAACCCACTGGCAATCCAACGACGGCAGGAAGAGCTCGCTGCCGGAAATGTGGCGGGGTTCCGGCAGCGAGCCATCACCAAGCCATGTGACGTGACGGGCTTCGATGCTGGGGAGGAAATCCCCGGGCTGGGTGGTGCCCTCGAAGCGCAGCCGGGTGCCGACCGCCATCTTCGGCCTCGTGGCAGGGTCATCCATCAACGTCACGAACATCCCTTCCTTGCCATCGTAAACGAGGCAGTTGTTTTTGACGGGATTGTAAAAAGTCACGACCGCCTCAATCACGGCGGGCAGGTGGAGCGCTGCTTTTTCCGGTGCCAGCGCACGGATGGTGGAAATCGAATCGAGCGACTCCTCTGCCCGCGCGAGATGCACGGTCAGAAGAAGGAAAATGAAAATCAGGATGTGTCGCAGCTTGACGATGGAGAAGCCTAGACAGGTTGGGCGCGGAATGATACTGGCCATTTGGGGATATTGACGATTCGCCGCAGCGCGGGGATGGTCGCGGCGATTTGAGCATTCCAATCCCATACTCCCAACCATCTTCGAGAATTTCCATTTTCCGTCCGCACCGTTTCAACTTTGCGGCCTTGTGGCTGCTCGTCTTCCTCGCGCCATTGGCAGGTTTCGCCGTCGAGCCTGTGCGCGTTGTGGCCACAGGCGGTCGCATCGGCAATACCTTCTACACCCCGGACACCGGCAACACCGCCTTCCGCCAGCGCACGCCGCACAAGCTCGGCGGCCCCGTCGCCGAAATGCGGATCGGCTTCATGGACTGGATGTATCCCTATGATGCCGAGACGCCCAACGCGACCAACGACGTCACCATCGAGCACGCCTGGCTCGAACGCGCGGCCACCGGCCAGATCGTGCCGCTCACTTTTTCAGGCTCCCGCCAGCTGGTGCTGCCGATGAATTCCACCACGGCGTATTGGCTTGCCGACGCCATCCCATCCACGATTTGGACCGGCGCCGCTCCAGCCCGCGACGATGTTTTTTGGCTGCATGTTCAGGGGTCGATTCCCGCAGGCGGAAAAGTCCCCGTCGGCACGCCCGCCACTTACTCCGGTGCCAAGTCCATCTTCTATCCACCGGGCAATTTCACCGGTAGCTACGACACCGGCGGTCCGGTGCCGACCATCACCGGTGCCTCCGCGCGCACCAGCGGTCTTCCGTTGGTTTTCCTGGGACGCTTCACCGGCCCCGGCCACCTCTCGGTCATCGGCATCGGCGACAGCATCCTCGATGGCACCGGCGATCCCGCCAACCCGGTGCCTGTCATCTCCGGTATGGATTCTTCAATCGCGCCGCCGTGGACTCAAGCGGTGCCAACGCCATCGCGATGTTCAATCTCACCCGCCATGGTCAGGCTGCGTCCAACTTTGTGAACCCCAGCCGGGCGCAACGTCAGGTCCAGTTCCTCCCCTTCGCCAACGTGGTGGTCGAGGAATACGGCACCAACGATCTCGGCAGCGCCGGCGGGGGCGTTCCCTCCACCATTCTCGCCAACGTGGAGAAGATTTGGACCTTGGCGCGAAACGCCGGCGTGCAAAAGATCATCCGCACCCAGCTGATGCCCCGCACCTCTTCTACGGATTCGTGGGCCACCCTTGCCAACCAAACCCCTAACTCCGGTTGGGAAACCGGCGGCAAGCGCGACACCATCAACGCCGGCTTCCAAACCGCCCTCGCGAACCGAAAAATCGACATTCTGCTCGATACGCTCGCCGTCGTCGGCGATCCGACCGACAGGAATCGCTGGCGGACCAACGGAACGGCCAAATACGTGAACGTTGACGACGCCCACGTCAGTCCGGCCGGCAATGCCCTGCTTGCACCGCATCTGCGTGCCGCGTTGCTGTCGCTCACCGTGGATCCCGCGCCACCCGGTTACGCCGCCTGGTCCGCCGCCACCGCATGGGGCGGTGCTGACTCATCCGCCGGAGCGGATCCCAATGCCGACGGCATCAGCAACCTGCTCGCTTACGCGCTCGATGTTTCTCCGATCAATCCCGTAGCTCCCGGCGACAGGCCCAGCGCAATTCAAGATACCGCGACTCCCGACGGCCCATGGCTGGCATTGACCTATCGACAGAAATCGACGGCGACCGACCTGATTTATCAAGTGCAATCCAGTCCCGACCTCGGTGCATGGAGTGCGCTCGTGATCGACGGGGTCAATGCCGTGGCGGAAGTCGTCAATCCGGATCCGGACGGTGACGGCAGCGCCGTGCTTCGCCGCGTGCGAGTGAAACAGACTGCCGGTGGCGCCCTGCGGTTTCTCCGTCTCAATGTTGTAAAATAAGGGATATACCCCCCTCCAGAGTTCTCAAAAAATGCTCAATTGTCATTCGCCAAATCACCCGTTCAGGCAGCGGTTCCTGGGGGCCGTGCTAGCACTCGTGGTCTTGGGATTCACGGGAAGCTCGCAGGCCGCTCCCGACGAACTGCTGGCCTCGGTTCCCGGAAGTATCAGGTTTTCCGCCGCGCAATACGAGCGTTTGTTAGCCAGCGTCAAGGACGACCCGAAGATCCCCCGCACCTTCGAAAACGGCAAGCTGGTGACGGTTGGCCCGAAGGACTGGACGAGTGGATTTTTCCCCGGTTCGCTCTGGTATCTTTACGAATTCACCCGCGATCCGAAGTGGCTGGCCGCCGCCGAGGACTACACCGCGCGGCTCGAAAGCATCAAGGACTATCAGGGAAGCCACGACGTCGGCTTCATGCTCGGGTGCAGCTATGGCAACGGCTACCGGCTGACGAAAAATCCCGCCTATCGCGAGGTCATGCGGCAAGGCGCTGCGTCGCTTGCCACGCGTTTCGATCCCAAGGTCGGCCAGCTCCGTTCGTGGGACGAAGGGGACTGGAAATATCCCGTGATCATCGACAATATGATGAATCTGGAGTTCCTCACCACGGTGACACGGGACGGTGGGGAAGGGCGGTTCCGGGAAATTTCCATCTCTCATGCCGACAAGACCCTGAAAAATCATTTCCGCCCCGACTCCAGCAGCTTTCACGTGGTGGACTACGATCCGGCAAATGGCGAGGTGCTGGCAAGAAAGACCCATCAGGGCAATGCGGATGATTCCGCTTGGGCGCGCGGGCAGGGCTGGGCCCTGTATGGCTACACCATGATGTTCCGCGAGACGGGAAATCCCGCCTATCTGGCCCAGGCGCAGAAAGTCGCGGATTTCATCCTCAATCACCCGCGTCTCCCTGAGGACAAGATTCCTTACTGGGATTTCGATGCTCCCGGCATCCCCGACGCTCCGCGCGATGCCTCGGCGGCGGCGGTAATGAGCTCCGCGCTGATCGAACTGAGCGGCATGGTCGGTGGCGGGCGCGGCCGGCAATACCTCGGGCTTGCCCGGCAACAATTGCTGTCGCTTTCATCCTCCGCCTATCGCGCCAAACCGGGCGAAAACGGAAATTTCATCCTCATGCACAGCGTAGGGCATCTGCCTGCCAACAGCGAGGTGGACGTCCCGTTGAATTACGCCGACTATTACCATCTCGAAGCATTGCTGCGTTACAGTCGGTTGGAAAAAACACCATGAAGCCTCTGAAATTCGATCCATCACCCGGCCCTTCCGCCATCCGCGGGCGGGACCGGACTGGCCATTCGGCTATATTGACGATCGGAAGGACCGTGGAGATGCTCGTAAACATGCCCGCTTCGGATTTCCCATAGATCCGCACTTTTCAACAACCCGTCCCCCATCCTGATAAATCATTCCAAATTGAATCCCTATGAAGACTAAACCCAATCCGTTCATCGTCTCCACCGCCAAATTCGTCGCTTTCACGGTGTTCGCCGCGACGGCGTTTCTCACCCACCAGTCCGCATATGCGGACACCTACGACTGGTCGGGCAACACCAGCGGCAACCTGTCCGGCACGGCCGACAACTGGGGTGGCACGGTCCCCACGGGCACCGATGTGGCGCGGTGGAATGCCGCCACTTACACCAACGCTCCGACCGCCAATGCCAACATGGTCATCGGCGAACTGCTGTTTGATGCGGGCAATACCGCCGGCGTCACCTTCGGCGCGGGTGTCTCCACCCTCACCCTCAATGGGATCTCCGGAACGGGCATCCAGTTGAACAACGGCACCGGCGCGGTGAGCACCGGCTCCGCCAAGTTCTCCCTAGGCGCGGACCAGACTTGGCTGAACAACTCGGCCAACACCTTCACCGTGCCCGGCACGATCACCAATGGCAGCAACAGCATCCCCCGGACCCTGACGCTGGACGGCAGCGGCAGCACGATTCTCGGCGGAGTCATCAGCAACAACAGCACCGGCACCACCACGCTCACCAAGACGGGCAGCGGGACATTGACCCTTGGAAGTGCCAGCGCCAACATCTTCACGGGCGGGCTGAATGTTCAGCAAGGAACCGTAAAGCTTACCGGCAGCAACACCCAAGGTGCCGGTGCAGGCTTGGTCACGATCGGCAGTAGTGGCAACAACGCCATCCTCGACCTCAACGGCGCATCCAAAACCATTCACTCGCTTGCTACGGCCGGCACCGCCGCGAATCAAACCATCACCAACAGCGCAGCCACAGCCGCCACG
>JBEDKU010000855.1:0-10903 GCA_041172045.1 Verrucomicrobiota bacterium
AGCAGTCCGAGGATGGTGGTGTTCATTGGCGGTTTTTGTAGAGGCATTGTCCAAGGCCGCAACCTTTGCTCAGTCGATCCACATCGTCCTGGAGCTTGGCGACGATGCTGCGGAGGTTGGCGATCTCGGTGGCGAGCGAGCGGTAAATGATTGCCGCCAGCGTCGAGATGGCGGTGGCGAGGGCGATGAGGACCATCAGTATCCATTCGGTCGGGATTGTCATGGGGTGGTGGTGGGTGATTTTGTAAATGCCAGCTCGATGAGCGTGACCGCCAGCCAACCTAGCAGGATGATGTAGTTGCGGGCGGTGGTCATGAGGTGTGTGTGGGTGAATAGCTGTGGGATGCTTACCAGCCCATCTGAAGGGCGGCAGGATCTCTAAAATTGTTGTCTGTTTCAAACCCCAGTAGCTTGATGTTGCCAGCGGAAGCAGGGGTTCCACGAGAGAGCACGCCCCACGAGCAAGCGGCGGTCGATGCTGACGGAAACCAGTTAGGAGTGCCCAAGGTCACGGTCCAATCTGCCACCAAAATCGGCTTTCCTGTTTTGGCCGAGGTGCTCGCCACGCTTGCCGGTGCCACCCAACAACGAAATCGTTTTGGGCTGCTAGTGCCGGAGCCGTCAACTTTCATCGCCCAGTTGTGCCAGATTGCCCCGCCCTTGATGTAGCCCTCTCCATTAGTAGCGAGGGGTAGGTAAAATTTCGGCGACTGGTAGCGGGTGGTGCCGTCATGCACTTCAAACCTTACCCAAGGGGTCAAAACGCTGGAGATGGTTTCAAAGCCAAACTCCCAGTCGTAGCCGGTCTTGTTGCGGGTGAACTGCGGGAATCCGTCGGTGCCACAGGCAATTTTCACCGTCATTGTTTCGCAAGTTCCGAAGTTTTCGATCATTTGCCAGCGGTAAAAGGAGTCGTTGTAGCCGTAAAGCGCATGATCCAGCAGAAGATCCACAGCGGAATAATCCGTTCCCGAGGTCGAGGCGGTGGTGGTCCATGCGATCTGGTTGCGCCCACGGCTGAGTGTTTGCGTCCAGCCTGTCCCGATTGATGTTCCGAAAAGGGAATCAAAGCTGGCGCGGCGGGTGGTATTTTGAAGATAAGGCACGTCATACAAATCCCGCTGAGTCGCTGGGTTCATCACAGACCGGAATCCGTCCGCTCCAGAGAAATTCAGATTCAAAATCCGATTGGTAAGCCATCCGGCCTGAAGTCTCCATGTCTCTGGCGAAAGATGAACGCTGTCACCCTGCCATCCAAGGGTCAGAAGCTCCGCGTGAGATCTGAAAAACTCGCCAGCGTCAAAAAACACGAACTTCTTTTCGAGGGCTTTAAGCCGCTGACGCTCCCGGCTTTGCAGGTCCTCTGCATCATCATTACTGGGAGAATTTCCTAGCACCAAGTGGGAGACCTTGGGCATGTTCGCTGCCACCTTGTCATACCATAAGTCGATTTCGGCGTTGGTTTCCCCCTTGGATGCGTGGATAGCCAGAGACAACCCGAAAACGTTTTGCAGGTAGGTAAAATTGGCAGCAGGCACCGTGCTCATATTTGTCGAAGAAGAATTTCCGCGTCCCATGTTCAGGACGATGGCTCCGCTCCGCAAATAGACCAAACATCCCAGCCCATCCACCCGTGCAACGGAGGCGGCAGACGCGATAGAGGGTGCGCCATAGCTCGTTAGGCCATCGGCGGAGGTAAATTCAATGTAGCCGATCCCTCCCGCTGTTCCGGTGCCGGTGTTGGCGTTTTTAGAAGCCAGTGCGACCCCGTTCTGCGTAACTGTCACGGTGAGCGTGCCGCCTCCAGAGCGAATGCCGTAAAAGACCCGGAGATTTTGGAAACCGTTACGGCGGAAAGGGGACGCAGGAGTTTCCGTGACGCTACCACCCGAAGGGATATTGAAAATTTTCCCATTAGGTAAATAAGCCCAGTTACCGTCGGTACCAGCGGGTGCCGCAGGTTCAACGGCTGCACCGCCAGCATAGGCCGGGACAAGAGCCGTCGCCTGATAGTCTGAAGTTGCGCCAAGCGTTGTTGACATTAAGGCTCCAACACCGAACCGCGAATAAAGCTCCTCGCCGATATGTCGAGTGGGACCGTCGGTGGTGCCGATGGAATCCAGAAAGCCCGCGATGACGATGTAGTTTGCAAGCGGATCAACCGAAGTCTGAAACGGTGCCAACTGTTTCCAAAACGGTAGCAAGCGAGCTTCGTTGGAAAGAAGCGGACTGGAGTGAAGATCCGCTTTCGCACCCTGCGCCGCAGTGGCCGGAGTATAGCCCAGCGCGGTGGTGATGGCGGAGGTTGGGTTCAGGGCGTAAGCGGTAAGGTCCGCGTCGAGCGGTTGGCTGGCGGCCTGCGCGACGGCGGCAGCCCCGGCGGTCTCGGCAAGAAGTGCGCTGCGGGCGGCGGTTTTATCGACCGCGTTCAGGAGCGTGGCGATGTCGGCGGATACGGTTTTGGGAGAGGGCATGGCGGTTAGGAGGGCTGGGCGTAGTATTGGTCGCCGGACGGGGTGACGTAGTAGTCGCCGTCAGGGCTCAGGTAGGCGTCGAGAGGGACCGTCGAGGGGATGCTCTTGCGGCTGTGGGTGACCTCGCGCAGCAGGGTGAGGCGTCCGCTGCGCACGGTGCGGACCTCGTCGCTGTCGAGGCGCTCGGCTTGGATGTCCCAGTAGAGGGTGGCGGCGTCCAGATCGACGGTGAGGTCGCGGGCGAGGCTGACGGAGGCGAAGTGACCGTTAGCGGTGACGCCGTCGCCGAGTTCGAGCTGGATCGGCGCGAGCAGGTCGTCGTCGGCCGGGTCGGTTTTGGCGGTGAAGACGAGGTGCCAGTCGTTGCCGGGGAGGAACGGACGGTTGCCCCACCGCAGCGGGATGCTGAAGGTCTTGGTATCTCCGAGGTGGGCAACGAGGTTCATGGAGGTGGGCGGTTACTGGCGGCAGACTGTCACCCCTGGGCGGGGGCGGAAACGGGCGCAGGGCTTTGCTCGCCGGGGGCGGCCGGCGGGGCGATGAGGCCGGCTTGCTCGAAGGCTTGCTGGACCAGCGGCGCGATCTCCGGCGGGCACAGCGCGAGGATGCCCATCGGATCGACGGCGGCGGCCCGGATGATCGAATCCGCATCGTTGAAGCCGATGGCGGAGAGCGCCTGGACGAAGGCGCGGCGGGCGGCCACCTTGTCCGGCTCGGGGACCTGGATGTATTTGGTCACCACGTCGATGGCGGTCATTGCGGACTGCAGCTTTTGTTGGTTCTGCGCCTGCACCAGCGTGAGGGTGACGTTGGCGCGGATGCCTTGCACGTCGCCGGCCTTGATGGTGAGCAGGCTGGTGGCCTTGCCCTCGCCCCAGGTGAAGGTCTCGTCGCGGTCCTGGTTGGCGTAGAGCAGGATGGTGGAATACTCGACGATGCGCCGGATGTCGTTGGTCTGGGTGTCGATGGGGTCCTTGATGATGGTGGCCCCGCGGCTGGTGAGCTGGTTGGTGCCGGTGGCGGTGCTGGCGGAGGGCACGCCTTTGAGCTCGCCTTGCGCGGCGGAGGTGATGCCGCTGCGCATCTGGATCATCTGCATGGTCTGGTTGAGCAGGGTGATCGCGGTATTGTTGTTGTCGGGGGCGACGGCGAAGCCGATCAGGTCGGTGATGCTCTTGTCGGGCGCGAGCACGTAGGGGGTGTGGGGATCGAGCAGGATTTCCCGGTCCTCGCCGCCGTCCTTGAGCGCTTCCGGCTGGAAGGCGGTGTGGATGTGGGCGCCGTTGCGGTTGCGGTAGGTGACGACGTTGTATTGGCGGTCAATCGCGTTGTTGGGGTTCTCGTATTTCTCGAAGTAGCCCTTGCCGAAGACCCGGTTCGGGATCTTGAAGATCCGCACCGGGAACACCGGCAGGATGCCGCCGGGGGTGATGTTGCTGAGGTAATCGACGGCGAACAGGATGTTCAGGTCCGGCGAGAAAATCACGTGGATGCGGCTGGCGCGGCCTTTGCCCAACGGGTCGCAGCGGACGAAGCCTTCCACCAGGGTGACGGTGGGGTTGGCGTTCTGCTCGTTGGTGCCCAGCGGGCCGGAAGGGTCGGTCTCGTCGCGGTGGTCGCGGGCTTCTTCGGAAATGCCCAGCACGGTGCCCATCAGGTCGTTGCGGCGCTCTTCGGGGATCTGGTAGCGCTCCATCACGTCGAGGAAGCCCATCCGGAAGCGGCAGAACACGTCGGTGTGTTTGAGGTCGAGGCTCTTGGCGGTGGTCTCGAAGGCGATGTCTTTGAAATCGAGGCAGGAGGCACTGACGTTGCGGGAAATGATCTCGGTTTCCTCGATCTCGATTTCCTGCCACTCCATCATCTCCTCGGTGATGCCCATTTCCGCCAGCTCCTCGGCGGTGCGAACGTAATCGCCGGCGGCGGAAAGGATCGGCTGGCCGGTGGCCACGTCATGCGCGACCGGCACACGGCGGGTGAACACGTCCACGTCGTTGTCCCACACCGGCTTGATGAAGGCGGTGCCGCCCCAGGTGGAAATGCGCAGGGCGTCGATCAGCGCGTCCTCCAAGTCGCCCTGGTTGAACTTCCACTGCGCGTGCTTGGTCATGATCTCGGCCAGCTCGTTGTCGTCGCGGCCTTCGGGGGTGGCGGCCAGCCACGGGCGGGTGCCGAAGATGTCGTCGCGGCTCTGGGCTTCGTGGAAATCGACAAAGCCGGCGACGGTGCCGAGGGTGTCGTTCTGGTCGGTGAAGATGTCGCGCACCGAGGAGGCGTTGACCGGATCGACGGCGTGGCGGCGGTCGGAGTAGTCCTCCTCGCTCATCCGCTCCCACTTCTCCATTTTGCAGCGCCACGAGCCCATGTTGTTGTGCAGCGTGCTCCAGCGCTCCGAAACGTGAGTGAGCAGCCATTGGGCGTGGAAGTCTTTCAATTCGCGGGCCAGCGGGCTTTTGCGGCTGGCGACGTTGACGGCTTTTTTCTTCCGGCCGTTCTCCGGCGTCTCTGGCGGGACCGCGATGGTGATGCTCATGGCGGGCATCATGGGCGGATTCCCTCAGCCGCGGAAACGGGCGCAGGCGGTGGCGGTGTCTTGACTCACCGGCGGCTTCCGGGTAAACGCAGCGGCATGCCGAAGTCCACCGCGATTCCCATCACGCCGGAGTTGGCCGAGCAATGCCGGAACCTGGTGATCTTCACGGCCAACAAGTATGAATTGCCACCGGTCTATCTGACCGCACATGTGCGCCACGTGGTCGCCGACGAGGCCCGCAAAGAGGTGTGGCGGGTGATGATCGGCGAGATGGGGCTGAAGAGGTGTCAGGTTGCTGGCATGTTTGGCCGGGACCTGCGGCGGATCAGGAAATCTGTGATTGGGATTTAGAACCCGGCGGGGTTTGGAATCAGTGTGAAAGTGATCCGGTGATTTTTGATCTCGTCGTAGTAACGCTTTTGCATGGTCAGCGGATTGATGAAGTATTTTCGCCCGTCTTCATCGGTGTGGATGTCTTTTGCGGTGATCTCGACTGAGTAGGTTTTGAGGATACACATGACCCCGGACGGATAGACCATCCGGGGCGCGGCTTCAAGCTCATTTCAGCGGCGGCAGGCCAGCCGCGATCTTCTCCTCCTTGATTCGCCTCGTCTCCTCAGTCTTCAGCTTGGTGAAGGTGTCGGTGATGAGCTTGGCCTTGTCCGCGGCGTCCGGGCCGGTGGCGGTTTTCCAGTCCCAGTCGTCCATGCTGGTGAGCATCTCCAGCGCAGCGCTGCCGACGTTCTTGATCGCTTGCGCGTGTTCCGACGGGGTGAGGGCGATCTTGCGGGGCGTGCGCTCGCCGGGGACGGTGATGGTGATTTGATCGTCCGGGGCTTCGATGCCGATGCGTTGCTTGGAATCCGGCTGCATGTGGTTGTAGCGGAAGATCCAGGCGTCAATCGCCTTCACCTCGCCGCCGAAGCGGGTGTTGGTCGGATCGAGCACGCGGAACACGGCATCGACGGCCTTGGAGCCCGCCAGCGGTTCGCCGCGGTTGGTCGGCAAGGGGTCGCCCCACACGTCGAACTTGGCGGGCGCGTTCTGCGGCACGATCTCGTAACCGACGCGCTTGGCAACGGCTTTGATGAATCCCTCGTCGGCCATCGGGTTCTTGTCGCGCATCACGGAATCCGTTTCGCGGATCGGCTGGCGGACAAGGTTGGGGATGAAGCCGGTGACCCAGCCGGCGGCGAGGCGGTCGGCTCCGCGTTCCGGGTTTTCGAGCACGCGCAGGATGTCGCCAAGGCCCTTGAGGAACAGCTTGTCTTTGAACTGCTCCTTGAAGCCGACAAGGGTGTCGGTGAGCACCTGGCCGTTGAACGAGTCGCCGTTGCGCTTGGAGGAAACCGCCATGTCCACCAGGGCGGAAATGGCCGTGGCAAACGGTTCGATGCGGCCGTAGGGGATGATCGTATCCCCGATGCGCAGCGACTGCGGTGGCATGACGGCGTTGGCGTTGTCGCGTTCGCCTTTTTTGGTGCCGGCGAAGGGCAGGGTGCCGGTGATCCACGGGCGGCCGTATTGGTCCTCTTCGTCGTCATCGGACAGGCCTTCGAGGGCGAGGTAGATCATCAGCCCGATGCTCTGGTTGGTGAGCGTCTGGATGAAGCGGGTCTTGTTGAAGAGTTCTTTGGCGATGCGGTCGCTTTCCTCCTTGGTGATCTGGCCGGCGGATACGCGGCGTTTGAGCGAGCGCATGCCGTCGATGACATCCACCACCAGTCCCAGCGGGGTGACTTCCAATCCCCGCTGCATGATGTTCTTGGGGGTGACGATGAACGGCAGCACGAACATGTGAAGCAGTGGCCCGAGGAACGGGGTTTTCCGCGCTTCCATGGCTTTCACCGCGATGGCGTCGAGGAAGGTCCAGGCGCTTTCGGTTTCCGACTTCTTGAGGGCTTGGCCCCAGGTCATCGAGTTGCCTTCCTTGTGGGCGGGATTGCGCTTCTGATCCTCGGCGGTGAATTTGCCGTAGGCCAGCGGATCTTGGAAGGTCGAGCGCTTGGTGCGGGAAACCGTCCGCTGCCAGGCGAGCGAGCCGGGTTTCATGAGCTCCTCCACGCGGGCGGAGTAGGCGGGACCGGCAAGTTTCTCCTCCTTTGCGGCAATGCGGTGGGCGAGCGCGGCCACGTCGAGCTGCGAGAACATGCCCTTCCAGAACTCATCCACCATGGTGAGTTCGCGGAAGGTGATGACCCGCAAAAACCAGTTGAGCACCTTGTTGATGTCTTTGGCTTTGGGATCGGCCATGAACTGCGCGGGCGAGCGGGTTTCGAGCGCCGGCGGGGCGAACTCCGCGCCGGTGCCGACAAAATCCGGCTGGATCGGCTTGGCGAGCGCGTAAGCGTCGAACACCGGGGTTTGCAGCGTCCAGGACTGGAGCGCGTTGCGGGCGGCCAGCTTCATCGCGGCCCGCACGTTCTTGAGCATCGGCAGAAACTCGGAAAGCGTGGCGGAACGCACGTCACCAGCTCCGAACAGGCCCAGCAGGTCGTTCCAACTGGCTTCGACGGCCCGCTTGGTAAGCGTTTCGTGGGCGACGAACAATCCGCCGGAGGCATTGACCAGCATGGTCTGAGGTCCGCTGAGGATGCTCATTTTGTAGAACTCGGTGAGCTTGTTGATCCAACTTCCGTTGCGGCGGGCCCATTCGTTGGCGAGGTGGGCCATCGGCCGCGGATCGGTTAAATCGAAGGTGCCGGTGGTCTCGTTGATCGCCTCGCGGAGCAGCTCGCCCTGGCCGGTGTAGGGGCGGGTCTCGCTCCAGGTGCCGGTTTCCGGGTTGATCGGCTGCGGGAACAACGAGCCTTCGCGGTTGGGCGCGGTGGTGTCGAAGGTCCCGGTGGTTTCATTGATCGGCTGCGGGAACAACTCGCGCTCGCGCTTGGCGGTTTCCGCGGTCGAGGGCTTGGCAATCCACTCCTCGAAGGAGATGCGGCCGGCGGGGTTGGCGATGCCGTCCATCTCGGTCTGCCAGCGGTCGCGCCACGGTTGCAGCGCCTGGCCCTTGAACTCCTCGAAGCCGACTTGGCCGATGAGCGGGGTGAGGTTCTTGGCCTCGGTCTCGAACAGGGTGTTCCAGGTGGCGGGATCGGCGTTCTTGAAGCGCTCGAAAGCGGCATCGATGGCGGCTTGCTGCTCCGGGGTGAAGACGACCGGCTCCGCGGGCTTGGCCTTGGGGGTTTTCTTTGGCTTCTGCTTCACTTGCTCCGGGGTGATCGGCGCCTTGCGGGCTTTCAGCTCGCTGAGGGGGACGATGCCGAGGGACCGGTTGATCTCGATCTCCATCGCCGATGACATGAGCACCGGCGGGGCTTCCAGCATCTTGCGCTTGGCCATCGCCGCGGCTTCCCGCTGGGCTTTGATCATGATGGCGGAGAAATCCCCGTAGAGCTTGTCGAACTGCTGTTCGGAGAGCTGGCCGACGATCAGGGCGTTTTCGTAGGTGCCGCCGTTGATGACGGATTCCATGGCGGCTTTCTCCGCTGCGGTGAGGTCGAGCAAGGCGGTCTTCAGCACCAGGCCGGGTTCCAGCGCGCGGATCTTGGAAAGCTCCTGGCGGGTCTTCTTGAGTTTCGCGGCCATTTCCTCGGCGTCGGCCTTCATCTTCTCGATCTGCTCGGCGCTGGCGAGGCCCACGGCTTCCGCGGCCTGGGCGGCGGCGGTGGCCTTGGCGAGTTGCTGCTGGAGGGCGTCGACGTCGGCCTGGTAGGCGTTGGCGAGCCGGTCGTGCTGCTGCTTCACCACTTGCTCCTGCGCTTCGCGGGCTTCTTTTTCGCGCTGAAACTTGGCCATCGAGGCCTTGATGTCGTAGCCGTCCGCCTTCATCTCGGCGTGGAAGGCGTCGATCTTGTCCATCCACTGCTTGAGGATCGCGTCCTGCAGTCCCTTGTTGCCCTTGGCGGCTTTGATGCGGGCCTGGACGTCGGGGGATGGCTCGTAGAGCAGCTCGGCCAGATGCAGGGCGTTGCGCTCGGCCGGCGGCATTGCCTCGTCACGGCGCATCTGCAGGGCGCGGCCTTGCTCGGTGCCGAAGTCATCACGGTAGGCGACCCGGAACAACGCGACCTTGGTGCGGCGGGCGGGGTCTTCCAAGCCGCCGGAGAGGGTCTCGCGCTTGAAGATCTGCTTGGCGATGGCGATGTCCACCGCGGTGGGCAGGATCCCGTCGCGGGCCATGGTTTCGAGGCGGGTGAATTCCCCCTCATAGTCGGCGGCGAGGCGCTGGCGGGCGGCGGCGTGGTTTTCCTCCATGCCGACCACCGGGGTGGGAGCCAGCTCGTTGCGGATCTGATCGACGGCAACGAACGGGGCTTGGCCACCTTCGGCGAGGTCCGGGCGGCCGCGCTCGAACTGGTCGCCCTGCATCCTGGGGGTGAGCGTGCCTTGCTCCGCCTTGGTGGCGATGGCAATGCGGGCGCGCACCTGGTTGGCGATGTTGAACACCGCCTTCTCGGTCACACCGAATTGCTGGGCGACCTGCGCCGGAGTCTGGCCCGCGCTGACGGCGGCGAACACCTCACGGTATTTGGCCGGCATTTTGGCGAGGGCTTGCGCGACGGCGGTGGAGTTGTCCGGGGAGGGGGAGGAGAAGAGACCCGTTTCTCCCGTCGAATCAGTGATCCCGCGTGCCTCTAGGACTTGTGCGCGAGATGGGGGGCGTGCTTCTGAAAATACTCCCGGCTGTGCTGCGCTGAGGCTTTCCTGTCCTGCCGCAAAGATTCGATCTCCTGCGTCGTTAAGCGACCTGGCACGAAGGATCGTTCTTGCTTCTGACTCGGTGAGGGAAGCGGCTGAACCGGCGTAGAGGTTTTCGCGGGTGAGGAATTCACGAAGGGGAACCTCACCGAATTTTTCTGTCAGGTCAAGCAGGGTCTTTTCCGAAAGCCGGATGTTTGCGCTGAATTGGGCAGCTCCCAACGTGGCCATTTCTACGACTTTCCCGCCGTTTGCTTCGATGTATTGGCGAAGTTCGGAAAGACTTCCCCCGCCGGTCACGATGTCATCTACGATGATGTATTCACGACCGAAAACCACGGCTCCAGCGAACTGCGGGCGGAACGCAAGGCGGTGCCATGCTCCCTTGCCCGTGCGTCCGACCTTGTTGGATTGCGCGATTCCTTCATCAACTTCCAGTCCGGTGATGTGTCCGATGTAGTCGGCGAATTTACTCGGGATCTGATTCCGTCCGCTGGCTTCTTCCGCATGGACGGGAACCACGATGGCCTGCGGATGTCTCGCTGCCAGTGCCTTGATCTTGTCCGGCTTGGAAACGTCCATGACCAGCCGGGCTGCGGCGTCTGCGTCACCTGCTTTTGCGGCGGGGTGATCGGGGTGCTTTACCACGGCGTTTGCGGTGCTCATTTGAAGCACGTTCGGGAAGTTTTCCGGCCATGGCGTCGGCGAGGAAAACAAGCTCATCTGCCCGTCCTTGGTGGTCTCCGGCCCCATGAACATGGATTGCTGGGTGCTCTTCTGGCCTTGGGCGGCTGGCTTCTGCGTGGTTGCGCTTCCGGCACCCTCTGCCGGGGCCGTGCCTTTGAGCGCGTCCATGTCGAAGGCGAGCTTCTGGCCGAGGGCGGTCTCCGCGTCGAGCAGCTGCTGCTCTTCCTTGCCGGTGAGGGGCTTGCCGGCGTCCCGCTTGGCGGTGAGGGCGCGGTAGGCTCCCAGGGCATTCATGCTGCCGACCTTGACTTGGCCGAGCTTCTCGGTGGCGTCCGGGGCGGTGGCGGCGGTGAAGAGGTCGGGTTGCTGTGGTTGGGATGGAGAGGAGAAGAGGATGCTTGGATTCTCCGAGAAATCCCCGTTGTTGTCGGTGGCGGATTTTACCTGATTCGCATCGAAGGCAACGAATACGGTGGAAGTGTCGTAGGTTTCAGCTTCGCCCCCATCG
>JBEDKU010000856.1:0-6224 GCA_041172045.1 Verrucomicrobiota bacterium
AAGTGCTGGGAAAGGAATTCCGAACCGACTACAACCATTTGCGGCCGCATTCATCGCTGGGGTATCAGCCTCCGGCGGAGTATGCGGCAAGCTGCCAAGAGGCGGCTTACGCTCCGCTCCAGCCGCCTCTTGGCAGCATCTACCCGAACAAGATCACCCCAAAAAACAACAACAACCAACCAGAACTCTCATAAAGGTTGGATCAAGGAATGGGGGCACTCCAGTGGGGGAGACACCACGTTTCTGAACACGGCGTGAGCGAGTCATAAGAACTTTCCTTCATTCCGCAAGATAATTAAACTCACTAAAAATGAACAAGTTGTAACGATTGAAGTTCAGTGATACTTAAATTTAAAGGGTGATTATAAACATTGGCCGAACTCCCCACTATTGCCAAAGGAACTTATCCAAGACATAGCTTTCTCAATCGTGAAATTCGAAATTTGTCCCGCCATTTTTTGCGGAGGGCTCATCGCGGTGATCCTGTTCCCGGTGGGATCGTCGCAAGCCCGCGCCCACGGCACGCACTCCTCGCTGCTGGCGATGATTGATACTCGGCTGGCGGAAAGTCCGGCGGATGGCGGGCTGTGGTATCAACGTGCGGTGTTGGAGTTCGAGCACGAGGATTTCGCTGTAGCAGCCGAGGATTTTGCGAAGGCGGAGAAATTCGCGCCGGGCGAGTATGCCGTCTTGTGGTGGCAGGGGCGGATTGTCGACGCCATCGGAAAAACGGATGAAGCGAAGGCCGCCATGGATCTTTATCTGGCAAAAAAATCCGGTTCACTGCGGAGCCCTCGCGTCCAGAGCACGGGTGCTGATGAAGCTGGGCGAAGTGGACGCGGCGCTGGCGGATTTCCGTGCGTCCCTGGCGAATTGTGCGGACGCCCAACCGGATCTGGTGCAGGAGGTGGCTCAGGCGTTTTCCTCTCATGGCCAGGTGGACGAAGCGGTGGGAATTCTGGAGGCTGGGTTGAAACGGCTCGGCCAGGTTCCGTCGCTGCAGTTGAAGCTGTTGGAGATCGAGGTGCGGGCGGCCCGCTACGATTCAGCCTTGTTCCGAATCGGCGGCTATCAAAACGCGGCCGCCCGCCGAGAGCCATGGATGGAAAAACGGGCGATCATCCTCGCTCAAGCCGGGAAAACCGTGGAATCGCAAGCCGCATGGCGCGCCCTCATCGGCCATCTGAAATTCCTGCCACCCGCCGAGCGCGACAGCCACTCGATGCTCCTTCTATCCGAGCGCGCCCGCCAAGCCCTGGTCGTTCTCGCAACCGTCAAATCTCCGGACGCCGTTTTCGCACCACCGCCATGAAAAATCCACTCTTCACAGCACTCCTTATGCTTACCGCCGTGATGGCGCAAGCCGTCGATCTTACCAGCACTTACTCGGAGAATTTCGACAGCATGGGCACTGCAGGCCTCACTGCTCCCGCAGGCTGGACGTTTCACGCCATCGCCGGTGGTAGTGTTGATTGGACGACAAGCGTCATCGCAACCGGCGCAGGCGGTGGCACAGCCAATGCCGCGCTCATCGCATCGACCTCCACGACGGTGAGCAGCGGCAGCGCAGGCTATAACCTTGCACTGGCCGCTGCGACCGCGGATCGCGCGTTGGCAACTTCTCCGACAGGGATCAGGGGAGCGGTATTGCAATTGACGGTGACCAATACCAGCGGCGGCTCGCTCAACGGCGTTTATGTCGCCTACGACACGCGTCGCTTTTCCGCTTCCGGCGGAAACAACGAGCTGCCCGGATTCTGGCTTTTCTACAGTCTCGATCATGGAAGCTCGTGGACGAATATTCCGACATTTAATCCAACCATTACGACCGTGCCGAACACCGTTGGCGTGACTACGACGCCACCCGCCTTTGTGGCTTTCGGCAGTGCGCTGGCTAACAATTCCACCGTCCTCTTCCGCTGGGTGGATGACAATGCACAGACTTATTCACCGGATCAGGTCACGGGATTGGATAACGTCGTCGTTTCGACGCTGGCAAGCTCGACACTGATCGCCAAAGACTCCTCTTGGACGTATCTCGACGACGGCAGCGACCAAGGAGCCGCCTGGCGGGCGGCGGCTTTCAACGATTCCACATGGTTGAGCGGTGCTGCCGAGTTGGGATATGCGGACTCGCCCGTGACGACCGTGAGTTATGGCCCGGATTCGAACAATAAATACATCACCACCTATTTTCGCCGCTCCTTCACCATAGCCAACCCCGCCACCGTCAGCCTGCTTACCCTGAACCTCGTGCGTGATGACGGCGCGGTCATCTACCTTAACGGCACCGAGATCGCGCGCAGCAACATGAATGCAGGCGGCGTGCTCTACAACACGCTCGCCCCAAGCCCCGCCGTCGGGAGCTCGGACGAAAGCACTTATTTTCCCGTCACTTTCAGCGTCAAACCCGTTCCGCTGCTCGTCGCCGGCACGAATGTCCTCGCCGTGGAAATCCACCAGCAGGCGGTGAACAGCTCCGACTTGAGTTTCAATCTCGAACTCGTCGCGCAGGTCATGCCCGTCGGCAATCCACCCACCGTCGCCGTCAGCTCACCCGCGCCCGCCGCCTCATTCACCGCGCCCGCCGCGGTGGAGATCACCGCTGCCGCCACGGACACCGATGGGACTATCAGCAAAGTCGAATTTTTCAAAGGTGCCACAAAACTCGGTGAGGCCGCATCCGCGCCCTATGTTTTCACCGCAAGCGAACTAACCGGAGGCAGCTACAGCCTCACCGCCCGCGCGACTGACAACGATGGTAACGTCGCCACCTCCGCAGCCGTGGAGATCACCGTGACCGCCGGTCCTTCCGGCACGCTCAGCCGAAGTCCTTATCTCAATTCCGCGAATCATAACAGCATCGTCGTCCGGTGGCGCAGCAGTTCCAGCGTGATCGGCCGCGTTCGCTACGGGGTATCCCCGGATGTCTTGAACCAGTTCACGGACGAGTCCGCCGCCCGCGTCGATCATGAGGTGAGGATCACCGGTCTAATGCCGTACACCCGCTATTACTATGGCGTGGGTTCGGCTTTCGACAGCCTCACTCCGGAAGCGGTGGAAACGACGAACTTCAGCCCCGGCGCACCCGCTCCGACTGCGGCGGACTATACCTTTCGCACCTCGCCCGTTCCCGGCACCGCGGTGGACACCCGCATCTGGATCGTGGGGGATTGTGGGCGCGGCACTCAAGTCCAAGCCTCAGGTCGGGATGCCTACTACACTCCGGGATTCAACGGCGGTTACACCGGCCCCCGCATTCCCGACCTCAACCTGCAAATGGGCGACAACGCCTATACCAACGGGACCGATGCCGAATATCAAACCGGCTACTTCAACATGTATGCCAACATCTTCCGGAAAATGCCGCAGTGGAGTTGCCTTGGAAACCACGATGCCAACAACGGCTCCACCAGCACCACGGCGAACTTTCCCTACTTCGACATGTTCACCTTCCCCACCGCCGGCGAGTGTGGTGGCGCGATATCCGGCACCGAGCGTTATTATAGCTTCGACTATGGAAACATCCATTTCATCTGCCTTGATTCGCAGGCAAGCGTAACCACAGTCGATAACCCAGCGACAACCGCGATCAATGAGGACGGACCGATGGCCACCTGGCTCCGCGAGGATCTCGCCGGTACCACCAGCACGTGGATCATCGCATTCTGGCACCATCCACCCTATTCGAAGGGCAGTCACAACTCCGACACGGAAGGCCAGATGGTGACCATGCGAACGAACTTCAACCCCATCATGGAAAACGGCGGTGTGGACCTCGTCTTCCTCGGCCACAGTCACAACTACGAACGGAGCGTCCTGCTGGACGGACATTACGGCACGAGCGGCACGCTCACCAGCGCCATGAAGAAAAACAGCGGCAACGGCAGCACCACCGGCTTTACCACCACCGGCAACGGGAAGATCCGCAACGCCGCCAACGGGTTCACCGCTACCGCCACCAGCGCCGGCAGCTTCATTCCGCCCGATGGCGCCTACATCAAGCCGCTCACCGGCCCCCGTGATCATTTCGGCGCGGTTTACAACACCGCGGGCATGTCCGGTCTAGCGGACACGGGAGCCATCGACCACAGCGCGATGTATGTTTCTTATAACAACGTCGGCACGGTGAATCTGGATGTGAACGGCAACTCGCTCACCTGCACCTTTGTCCAGTCCGGTGGAGCCACTCCCGACAACTTCACCATCACCAAACAAGGAGCCGCCGACACCGATGGCGACGGCATCACGGACGCCTACGAAATTGCTAACGGACTCAACCGCTACGCCGACGATGCCGCAGACAGCTCGGATTCCGACGGACTTTCCAATTTCATCGAATTCGCCTTCGGCCTGAATCCGAACCTCAACGACGGAGGTCCGGTGGAAGCGGGTGTCCCGGGCCAATTGCTGAGCAAGCGCGGCACACCGGCGGTCTGGTATGAAACCTCCGTCAACGGCACGGACTTCGAGGTCATTTACATCCGAAGGAAAGACGCCGCCGAAGCGGGTCTGGTTTACATCCCGCAGTTCAGCGCGGACTTCGTCACTTGGACCGACAGCTCAGCGATCCCCACCGTCGTCGCCGACGGCGGCGAGGTTGAAGCGGTGCGGATCAGTTTTCCGCTGTTTCCGGCGGATCCCGAAGGGCGCTTCTTCCGCATGGGGCTGCGTAGTAACCGCTGAATCCTTGGAGAATTATCCACCAGCACGGGTCAAAATCCGGATACCCGGGTCGCGGCCAGTACCTTCACCGCCTGCCACGCCGCCTCCACCTGATGGACGCGGAAAATTTGTGCACCGCGGTGCATCGCGGCGCTGATGCAGGCGATGGTTCCCGCATCGCGCTCGGCTGGATCGGATAGGCCCAGCACCTCGCCGATCACCGTCTTTCGCGAGACGGGCACCAGCACTGGTCGCCCGAATTTCTGCAAACGCCCCAATTCCCGGAACACCGTGAGATTGTCCTCACACTGCTTCGCGAAATCGATCCCAGGATCCAGGATCACCGCGTCGTCCTTGAGACCGGCGGAACGCGCGAGTTCGATTTTCTCCTCGAAAAACCGCTCCATCTCGCCCATCACGTCCGCCCATTGCTGGGAAAAATGCGGTACCTTCGGCTCGCCCACGCTGTGCATGATGAGCAGGGCCGCGCCGTGCAGGGCGCAGGATTTCGCGTTGCGGTCGTCTGGCAGCGCTCCCATGTCATTGACGATCTCCACTTTCCCCATGCGCAAAACACCCTCGACCACCTCCGGCCGCCAGGTGTTGGCAGAGAGGGCCGGCGGCCAGACCTGCATTTCATCGCGGGGCTCCACCTCGGTCCAGGCATCCTCCCAGCGTTCGATGAATCCCCGGAAGCGCCGCAGTTCCTCCCCCACGGTCACCGCCGCCCGGTTGGTACGTGCACTTTCCGCGCCCACGTCGATCACGTCCGCGCCCGCCGCCACCTGGCTGCGGGCGAGGGCGACCGCCTTTTCAAAATCCAGCGTGCCGTCGCCGGAAAACGAGTCGTCGTTCACATTCACGATTCCCATCACCAGCGGACGCCGTGGAAATTCGATCACCCGTCTTGGAAGCCTCAGTCGCATCCCCGAGCATCGCCCGAAATACGGAAACTGAAAACCCGAAACTCATCCGCGCTTGCGGGGATGGCTGAGTCTGGTAGGAACAGCCCGTGGCGCAGCAAAGTGATGTCCGGGAGGTCCTCCAGTATATTCCCCAATTCCGCGGGAAGATTTTTTTCGTGCTCATCGAGGCCGGGCTGTTGCCGGAGCCGGCGGTGGCGGAGACCCTGTTGGATCTGGCGGTGCTCGAAGACCTTGGCGTGAAGCTGGTGCTCGGCGTGCTCGGCGGCGACATGAAGGATCTGTTCGACTGGACGCTCGAGTGCGAAATCCTGGCGGCGCGGGTTTCCCGGCCTATCACCGATCCGCTGGCGGCGAAGGAAGCGCTGGAAATCCTCGGACGCGGGCAGTCCGCAATCATCGACGCCTCGGCGACCGGGCCGCTGGATCCTCTGGTCGTGGACTTCGCGCTGCGCATCGGCGTGACAAAAATCATCACGCTGCTAGAGGAGGCGATCCTCATCGACGGAGCGCCGGCGCACGCGATCCGGGCGAAGGATGCGGATTCGCTCGCAAGCCACAGCGATTCCGCGGGCGCAGCCCTATTGCTCGCCGCAGCCGCCGCCTGCAAACGTGGAGTGCCACGGGTTCACGTGC
>JBEDKU010000857.1:0-7583 GCA_041172045.1 Verrucomicrobiota bacterium
CATCTTCGCCCACACCGCCCATCGGACCGTCTTGTCGAGTTCGGCATCTTCCAGCACGATGAAGGCATCACTCCCGCCCAGCTCCATGGTGGACTTTTTCAAATTCTGTCCGGCGCGCGCCGCGATGCCACGAGCGGCTTCGGATCCTCCGGTGAGCGCGACGCCTTTCACCCGGCAATCATCGATCACTTCGATCACCTGCTTGTGAGAAACGATTAGATTGGTATAGGCTCCGGCGGGCGCGCCCGCTTCCAGCCACAGATTTTCAAAAGCGATGGCGCATTGCGGCACGCAGCTCGCGTGTTTCACCATCACCACGTTGCCCGCCATCAGATTCGGTGCTGCGAGGCGGGCAAGCTGATAATAAGGGAAATTCCAGGGTTGGATGCCGAAGATCACTCCCAGCGGACTGCTCTCCACCACCGCTTCACCCGAAGCGGGAGCGAGCGTTTCCGGTGCGAGGAATTTCTCGGCGTTTTCCGCATAATAATCGATGATGTCGGCGCTCAACGCCACCTCCCCGCGGGCCTCGGCGATCAGTTTGCCCATTTCCAGCGTCATCGGAATCGCGAACTCATCTACGCGCTCCCGCAGGATCGCAGCCGCCCGCCTCGCTACCGCCGCCCGCTCCGCAAACGCGGTCACCCCCCACTTCTCAAAACAGCCCGCGGCCGTCTCAATCACCGTTTCCAACTGCGCTGCGGTGAATTCCTCGAAAGTCTTTAGGATTTCGCCAGTGGCCGGGCTGATGCTTTGGTAACTCATAGCCGCAAGGTAGGCAGGGTACAGAGGGAAACAATAAGGTGTAACCCTACTCATCCCGGATCACAATTCGAGTAGGGTTTCACCCCATGGCCCCGATCGGCAGGTGGCATAGGATCCCATCCGGGACTCAGAACCCCACCCGATCCAACCGAAATTCATCCCATGGCCCGCAAATCCCTCTTCTGCATCGCCACCTCACGCATCCAAGCTGACGAATCGCGCACCAAAGCCCCTGAATGTGCGCTCGCCGGAGCAGGCACCGGCGGTGTCATCGGCGGCACGATGGGCTGGATCGCGGGGATTGGGGCACTGGCGATTCCAGGAGTCGGCCTATTCATCGCGGCCGGCCCGATCATCGCGGCGCTGTGCGGCGTCGCCATCGGCGGCGTCATCGGGGGGATCGCCGGTGCCCTAATCGGCCGGAGGATTCCCGAGACCGTCGCGAAACGTTACGATGGCAGAATCCAGACGGAAAATATTCTCGCGTCCGATCACACGCAGGCCGGAGAGGCGATCAGCCAAGCCAAGTCACCGGCCTTCTCCGCCGCGACCGAGTCGTCCATCCCCGAAACCTGCCGGGGGAACTAAAAACAGCGCTGCTCCGGCACCGGATGACAAGCGGTGCTCACTTGCCACACTTTCCACCGCCGCAGCATCCACCACCAGCCCCACATTTGCTCCGCGTGCTGAGGCCTAACGGGCAATACACCGGGCAAAAGCCGACAAGCGCGGTGAGCAGCGGCACGACCCCAATGGCTCCAATCCAACTATGGTTGACGACTCCGTAGCCGATGAGTCCGAGGCCGAGAATCACGCGGAAAACGCGATCGATGGTTCCTATGTTCTGTTTCATCATGTTGATGGCTGAAAATTCCCTGTGGTTTGGATAACGCCGCTCACCCTCTTCCGCTCCGCATTACCGCCGATTTCCCGGTCGGAATGTGTTTTCAACTCACAGCCTCCTGACCGCACCGGCACGAAGGGGACTGAACAACAGACCTAAAAATGGCTAGAACAGAACCGCCACCACAGTGATCGCTTGAAGACAGATCGATCCACCCCTCTGAAATTCGCCACTAGCGCAGCCCCAACGTTTCGACAACCGCCGTCGTGATCGGATCGAGAAGCAGCGCGGGGAAAAGCCCGAGAATCACCAGCGCTAGCGCAGGCAGGCCCACCGCAAGAATATGGGCAGGCCCCATCGCCACTCCCACTCCACAATCCGGGTCATCATTGACGAAGGCCTGCTTCAAGATCGATAGATAATAGTAGAGAGAAATCGCGCTCATGACAGCCGCCAGTGCGACCAGCCAGGTCAGGCCGGGTGCTCCGTTTCTACCAGACGCCGCCATCGCTTCCCCAAACAGGGCGAATTTCCCCACAAAGCCGGCCAGCGGCGGAATACCCGCCAGAGAGGTGAGGAAAATCAACAGCGCCACCGCTTGCCACGGCGAACGGTGCACCAGTCCGGCGAATGCCGTGGGCAAATCAACACCCTGATCACGCTCCACGGCGGCAGTGACCGCTAGCGCCCCAAGGGTCGCCAACCCGTAAACGATCACATAAAACAACGCCGCCCCAGCAGCAGACGCGCCGTTCGCACTAACCGCCACCAGAATGTAACCGGTGTTGGCGACCGCGGAATAGGCGAGCAAGCGCCGGACGCTGGATTGTGCAAGCGCCAGCACGTTGCCAAAAACCATCGAAACCGCCGCCAGCACCGCCAGCCATGGAGACCAACCGGCGAGCATCCCGCCCCAAGCCGCTGACCCGGCGGCGGCGTGGAATCCGATCATCAGGAACCGGACCAGAACCACCATGCCCACCACCTTCGATGCGGCGGCCACCAGTGCCACGCTGGTGGCGGGAGACCCCTGATAGACATCCGGCGCCCAGTAGTGAAACGGGGCGGCGGCCAGCTTGAATCCGAGCCCCACGACGACCATCACCAAGCCGGTGATCGCCAACGCGGGCGGCGGACCGGACCCAAGCGCCGCCGCCACTCCGGTCAGGGTGGAAGCATGCGAAAATCCGTAAATCAAACTCAACCCGAACAACAAAAACGCCGCCGACACACCGCCGAACAGGAAATACTTCAGCGAAGCTTCCGCCGACCGCGCGGTGTGGGAAAATCCCGCCAGTAGATAGAGCGACAGGCTCGCCAACTCGAGCGCCACGAACAGCAACAACAAATGGTTCGTCCCGGTGGTCAGCATCAAGCCGGTGAGCGCGAATAACATCAGTGCGTAAAACTCCCCCGGCTGGGCCAATTCCCGGCGCGCGGGAGGCAGCAGCACCGCCAGCAAACCAAACCCCAGCACCACCGTTTTGAAAATCCGCGCCAGCGGATCCATCACGATCAACACCGTACCCGCATTTTCCGACCCAGGAAATGTGAACCCGACCACCGCCGCCAGCACGATGCCGGATGCGGCGATGAAAATCGCAGTCCGGCTAGAAAGCGGTCTGCCGGACCTAGCCTCCACAGCCACCGCCGCACCCAGCAGCACGAGCGCGGTGATGACCAGCACGGCTTCCGGCAGCAGTTGCATCAAGATGGCGGAGTAGTTCACGGTTGGGAAAGGATGGATTGGAACAAGGGCGAGCGCAGTCCCTCATCGATGAGAAGAACCCACGGCTTCGGATAGATGCCGATGGCAAGAGAAACCGCAAGAAGCAGCGCCATCGCCGAGATTTCCGGCCAGGTGAGCGGCGGCAGCGGGGGTGCCGCACCGCAGGACCCTTCCCGCGCCGGGAAAAACGCCTTGTGCAGCGCACGCAGGGAGAACGCGCCGGTGATGACGATGCCGACCGCCACCACGGGCACCATCCACGGATCCGACTGCCAAAGTCCGATGGCGACCGAGATCTCGGCCACGAATCCGCTGAACCCCGGCAGGCCCATCGACGCCGCCGTGGCTAGCGTGAATCCGATCGCCGCACCGGGCAAGGTCCGCCAGAGATCGAAGCGTTGCAGTTCCGATAGATCGCGGGTGTGGGTTCTTTCATAGACCACCCGCCCGGCGATGCCGAAGAGCAGTCCCGCGATGATGCCGTGTGAGATCATCTGCAGCACCGCGCCGCGCAAACCCCAGTGAGTGGCCGTCGCAAGACCTAGCAGCACAAATCCCATGTGGCTCACACTCGAATAGCCAATGACAAATTTCAGATCCCTCTGCGACAACGCGGTCAAAGCCCCATGAACGATGCCGATCACCGCCAACCCGACGATCACCGGTTTCCACTGCTCGAAGCCCAGCGGAAACAGCGGCATCGCCACGCACAAGGCCCCAAACGCGCCGAGCTTCATCACCACGCCCGCCAGCAACATCGAGGCGGCGGTGGGGGCGGCGACGTGACCGGTCGGAGCCCAGGTGTGAAACGGCCAGATACCCGCCAACACCGCGAAGCCGAGGAAAAGAATCGGGAACGCCCATGCCTGCAGCGCGGGCGGATAATTCGCAGCAGCGAGATGGAGGAGATCAAAACTCGTCCCTCCCGACGCGGCGTAGGCGACCGTCAGCCCGACAAGAACCAGCGCGCTCGACCCGATCGAATACATCGTGAGCTTCATCGCGCCGTATTCCTTGTTGGTCGATCCCCAGATGGCGATGAGCATGTATTTCGGCACGATCACGATTTCATAACAGACAAACAACAGCAACGCGTCACGGCTGAGAAACACCCCGTAAACCCCGCCGATGATCGTCAGGAAATACGCGAAAAAAGCCCGCGGCCGGTGGTTCACATTCCAGGAAAACAACACACCCGCGACGGCGACGATGCCGGTCAGTAAAAGCAGTGTTAGCGAAAGCCCGTCTGCGGCTAGGTGGAAACGCGACCCAAGCGTGGGAATCCATGCGTGATCGAAGGACCAGACCGCGTCGGCGGGATGGTTCAAGCGGTTCAGGCAGGAAGCCGCGGCAGCCACCGCCCCGACCAGCGAAGCCACCAGGGCGGTCATCCGGGCGATGCGGGCGGGTAGCAGCAGCACCAGCAAGGCCCCGGCGAATGCGGATGTGATTGTCCAGGCAGGAGTCATGGCAGCGGGCGGAGAAGTTCGATCAGACGAAGCGTGTCGCCATTGGTGAAATGAAGGATCACTTGCGGCCACAGGCCGGGAATTACGATCAGGGCGATGGCCGGAGCGAACAACCAACGCTCACCGGTGCTGATGTCAGACCAATTTTCCCGACTCGCAGCAAGTGGCCCGTGAAACACCTTGCGGACCACGCGCAGCAGGAACACGGCGGTGAGTAACAAGCCGATCACCGAAACAGCGGCAGACCACGGAACGAGTCCGAAAACCCCATTGAAAATCAGAAACTCACCCACAAACCCGCTCAGCCCGGGCAACCCGATGGAGGCGAACAAAGCCAGCCCCATCACTCCACAGAACACCGGCATCCGCGCCCGCAATCCGCCGAAGTCGTTCAAGCCCCGCGCCCCGCCGCTGCGGGCTTCCAGGATGGCGACGCCGAAAAACAGAACCGACGCGATGACACCGTGATTGAACGCCTGCAACACCACGCCCGATATGGCGGAGGCCATCGCCACCCGGTCCGTCTGAGCCGCCGCCACCGCCGCCACGGCGAGCACGCAGTAGCCGAGATGATTGACCGACGAGTAGGCGAGGATCCGTTTTAAATCCGTCTGCGCTAGCGCCGCTAGAGCGCCAAACAACACCGTCGTCACCGCCAGCGCGGACAGCCAAGGGGCTAGACCCGGCATGACCTCCGGAAACACTGGCAGAAAAATCCGCAACAAAGCGTAAACACCCATCTTCGACAGCAGTCCGGTGAGTAACATCGTGACGGTAGACGGAGCTTCCGCATAGGCGTCCGGCAACCAGGCGTGAAAGGGAAATACAGGAATCTTCACCGCAAGTCCGAGGAAAACCGAGATCGCCACGAGAGTCAGCATGCCGTGACCACCCACGCCTGCCACGAGTTGCTTGTTGGCCGCGAGACGGCCGAGCTCCGCGAAATCCATGGTTCCGACCGTCAACTGCAAGGCGAGGAAACCTAGCAGCATACAAACCCCACCCGCCAAAGTGACGACGAAGAACCGCAGTGCGGCCCGTGGCGCTCCCTGGCCGCCCCACAAGCGGATGAGCAGATAGGAAGGAATCAACGTCATTTCCCAACAGATAAACCAAGGGATGAAATGGCGGGCGGTGAAAACGCCGGAGAGCATCGATTCCAACACCAGGATCAGCGCGAAGTAAGCGCGGTCGCCGATCTTCAACTTCATGGAAACCGCCACCGAAAACAAAGTCACCATGGACGTGAGAAGGAGGAAAATCCACGAGGTGCCATCGACGCTGAAGGTCAGGTTGATGCCGGCGTCGGGAAGCCATGGCAGCGACCATTCCGCCATCACGCCGGAATTGCGGGAGCCGATCACGGCCACCAGCACCACTGCCAGGGCTGACGATAGAATCGCAAGACGTCCCGCACTTGGTCTTGGCCACATCCACAGCAGGACGGCGCCGGCCAGAGGTAGAAGCATGAGTGAAAGTAACAACATGGCGTGGCTAGGCGTTAAGCCAGAAGTAAAGGGCTAGCAGAACAGACATCCCCAGACCAATCGCGCGGAGATAGCCCTGGGGCCGGCCGTGCTGACTGCATGAGGCGGAAACCGCGCGATGGATCAAACCGGAGCAGATGCGACGGAAACCGCCGTTCAGGCACTTTTCATCCGAAGTCCCGGTCCAACGGCCAAGACGCTTGGTGCAGGCTTCGCCCGCTCCCATCAGCGGCACCAGGATCATGCGATCCACCGCGCCGATGGCACCGGCAAGAAACGCCAGCGGCCCGATGACAACCTTGTCATAAAGCGCGTCGAAGCACATTCCCTGCTTCAGGAATGTCCAGACTCCGCCGAGTTTCTCTTCCAAGGGATCGGGAGCCGTGCTGACGTCCGGAAGATTTCGATAGACCGACCAAGCCACGCCGACACCGACGGTCACGATGGCCAACGACAAGCCGATGAGTCCGAGGGCACCATGCTTCAGCAGCGCCCCCCCGTCGAACACCGCGTGCTCCCCTTCGATCCATTTTTCAAACCAAGGCCAGACCGGAGTGGCGACCATCGCTAACAAAACCGTGCCTGCGGCGAGAATCTGGAGCGGCACGATCATCACCGATGGACTCTCGTGCGGATGGGAAACACCAGGGCTGCGGGGACGACCACCAAAGACCAACAACGCCTGGCGGGTCATGTAGAACGCGGTCAGCAGCGCCGCCGCCACAGCCAACACAAACGGTCCCTTGCCACCGGGCCAGACTTGCGCGCTGTGGAGAACCGCCTCCTTGCTCCAGAACCCGGAAAACACGAAAGGAAACCCCGAAAGCGCCATCATGCCGACGGCGTAGGCGGCGAAGGTGCGCGGCATCGCCTTGGACAGTCCGCCCATCCGGCGGATGTCCTGTTCGCCATGGCAACCGTGGATCACCGACCCGGCGGATAGGAAAAGCAGCGCTTTGAAAAACGCGTGGGCGATCAGGTGCAACATCGCCGCCGCCACACCACCGGTGCCGAGTGCGATCATCATGAATCCAAGCTGCGAGATCGTCGAATAGGCGAGAATGCGCTTGATGTCGGACTGCGCCATCGCCACTAGGGCCGCATAAAGCGCGGTGATCCCGCCCACCCACGCAGCGATCGTTAGGGGTAGGGTTGTATCGCCGCCCAGCGCGAAAATCGGATGGGTGCGGGCGACCAGAAACACCCCGGCGGCGACCATCGTCGCGGCGTGGATCAGCGCGGAAACCGGGGTGGGCCCCTCCATGGCGTCAGGAAGCCAGGTGTGAAAC
>JBEDKU010000858.1:0-7944 GCA_041172045.1 Verrucomicrobiota bacterium
GTGAGTTGGCCCGGCTTGCCAGTCGGGTAAATTTTACGGAGCGGAAGCCGGCACGGTGATGGGACCGGACGTCAGCCAGGAGGTAGTCCATTCCGGGTGAGCCGGCTGGTTCTTGGCCCGCACCCGCGTCTTCCATGCCTCATCAGTCAAGCGCGTCTGGCCGTAGGGAACGGTGAATTCGTAGTAGGTGAATGCCGGCCCGCCGTGCAGGCAACGCTGCCCGTTGACATTGATGGCGACGAGCATGAGTGCCGCGTTGCCGGTGGCATTGTAGAGCACGGCACCGGGATCGCCCGTCAAGATGGGGTCGGGAGCGTCCGTATGGACATCGGTCACGAGAGGGTCCCACATTTCGGAAGGATGCGGGTCAAGTGGATTGGCGAAGACGCTTTTCAAATACATCTTCGGATACCACCCGGAGTAGGTGCGGTTGTTGTAGGCATAATCAAAAACGGCCTGCACCAGTCCTTGGATGAACGTGGTCTGGGCCGTTGTAAAGGGAACTTGATCGACCTCGCTCTGGGCGATTTCCGCGAGAGTTTGCAACGAGGTGGACATGCCGGTGAATTGGTTCATCCAGGCGGTTTTCCGGGAGGCGAGGTCCACAACAATTGGAGTTCCGTAAGAGTTGGGTCTTCCCGAGTAACTGCCGGACATGGGAAGCGAGGCCAGCGTGGTGGAAGCAAACTCCACCAACTGCTTCATGGATGTATAAAACGCGGGCCGAGGCTCGACGTATCCGGCGGGGTAGAAACACAGAACCGGCGGTGTGTAACTCTGTTTGGCATAGAGCAGATTGTCGTGCCGCAGTTCGGTCCAGCCGGCGAGCTGGGTCTGCACGGTTTTCCATTGCCATGCCTCGGTGCGCAAGGCTTCGGGGACGGTGGCGGGCATGGGATCCGACAAGGTGCGCAGGGCGGCGAGTTGATGGAGATAAAGCGTGCCGCCCCAGGCGGAGGCGGGCTGGCTGTCCATGATTTCCCTGACGGAAACCAGTTCGCGGGAGAAATCGTGTCCGTCGCGATAGAGCACGCCGGAGGAAGTCATGCGCTGGGCCAAAAGCCCGGCAGCGGTGTTGTTCCCCATCACTGCGAAGTTGATATCCAGCGCAGACGGGAGCCGCCGGAGCACACGGACCATCGGCGGACCCGCCGGATCGGCATTCTCACGCCAGATGTTGTCGAAGACCATGCGCCCCATCGCCCAGCTTTCCGGAGTGAACCGCTGGCTGAAAAAAGTGAACGACCGGGGCAGCACCAGCTTCTCCGATCCGACCGGTGCCGGGATCGGATGGGCCAGGATATTCTGCACTCCCGCCTGACCGGTCTGAATGCGGGCGAGTAGATTTGTCAGGACGCTGGTGGAGGTGAAAGAGGATAAGGATCCCAGATTCTCCGACTGTAAAATCTCAAGTAGCTGGGGAGGCGTCATCGAATCCGCTCGCCCGACAAACGTCGTTAGGACTCGGTCGATTTCCTGCCACTCATCCATCAGCCCGGCATTCTGAATCGCCAGGGTCAGCACCACGGCCGCTCCAAGCTGACGAAGGGAAAGATTGCTCGCCTTCTCGTCGATTCTGAAATCGATCGTGCTGAGCCACTTCATCGTGCGGAAATAGCTCTTCAGCGTCTCGGAGTTAGTGTAGTGCGAGCGCGGGCCGAACTGGGTCCAGTCCACCGAACGCACCCCGCCGAAAATGGACTCGTCCCCCGCTCCGGCCGCCTCGGCCACTTGATACGCGAACCCGTCGGTGAAAAAATCTTCGGGAGCTTGGGCACCCATATAGCTGGCAAGTTCGACGGCTGTGTTGAGGAAACCCAAAACGTCCGTTTTGCCCGCTGCGAGCGCGGAAGGCACGGCGGTGGAAACCAGATTGCTTCTCAATCCGTTCACCAGCGTGACGAGACGTGGCCGCAGCGCCAGTTCTTCGATTTCTTCCAACATCGTGATCCACGTGCGGTGCCACGCGTGAAGGATGGAATCGCTGGTGACAAACACCGGCAGGTCGTCGGTCCAGATCTTGTAGTAGAGATCGGTGAAACTGATCGAGCCGCGCGCCTCGCTGACGACGAATCCATGGGTGAGAAGCTTCTGCTGCGAGGAGGCGTCGAGCCGGAAATCGGTGAGGCGCTGGTCGGTCGAGTCTGGCGGTAACGCCGCATTCCATACCGCCGGGTCGGCGTTCCACTCCGGAAAATATTCCGCGGTGGTGACGTCGAAGGACACGCCAGACAAAGCGGGACCGACAGGATACAAAGTCCCGAAGTTGGCGGGGGTGAGATCCGTGTTCCACGAGAGTTGCTCCGCCATGGCCGTGCTGTACCCCAAAACATCCGCACCTCCCGAGGCGAGAAACGCCGGTGAGTCAACCACTCCGACCCGGAAAAAACAATGGGTGCCGGGCTGAAGCACGTCCAAGGCGGTCTGCGTGGGGCCACCCGGAGCACTGGTGACCTCCGTTCCTTCGGGAACCCAGGTTTTGAGATCCGTGCTGCTTTCCAACCGGGTCCGGCGAACGGACAACGAGTTGGCGGCATCTCCGGGAGGCAGCGTCCAGTTCACCCGGGCCTTGTCGGGAAAAACCCGGAATAGCACTTCGGGGTCGCGGGCATCTAACCCGACTGCAACGACAATCAGGACCATCATGGCGGACGCTGAAATTCTCATCGAGCGGTTTTTCATCGCACCTCCACCAATACCTTTCCGGCGATGCCGTCGCAAGAACTCATTCCAATTTACCGCGCGGTCACAGCCACTCGCAGGGCGCGAATTCTGATGGCTAAGAGGATATTTCCACGCCCACCTCGACTGGAAAATTCCGACCTTCCCAACGGGCGGCGTCCTTCCAAAAAAAGGTGAATTCGATCTCGCCGTCCAGCGTTGCCGTCGGAAGATCCACGAACCACAACTTGAGCGAGTCGTTTTTGATCGCTTCCCCGGAGAGCGTGTTCTGCCAGCCATCGGAAGACCAATGGACGGTGGCATCCTCGGACATGATGATGCGCAGAGTCTTTCCGCGTGGCACGCGCCGCAGCGGGTGGCGAAAACTCCAGATCTCATGAAGGCTCCGCACCGGATTCGCGACGTAGCGCTGAAAGGCGGGCTCGATCCGGTCGAAACACACGCCGTCGTGATGACTCCGGACGAGTGAAATATATTCCGCGTGCGACCAGCAGAGGGGCATGGCCGCGCCCGTTGGCTGACCGCGTTTCATGCTTCCGTTAGGCGGATCATCATCGTCCCAAAGCTGTTCGGCGAGCATGCCGCCATCGTTGGCGAACTTTTCCATGGCCGCGATGAAGGGCATGGGGTCGCGGCCGGCGGCGAGTTCGTAATGGCCGCGCTCTCCGGTCAGGATCGGCCATGAGCGACCGGTGCCGGTGCCGTCGAAAGCGCCGCCGTCGTCCTTCTGGCCGTAACCGTCGTGATTGTAGCGCCGCCAGCACGGGCCGTCCGGCAGATCACGCTTCAGCACGCGGTCGATGACTTCGATCGAATCCCGCACGACCGGATCGTCAGCGCTGCGGATTCCCAACCGCACGAGTTGGATGAAATCACCTCCAACCACATTCCTTGCGGGATGACCCCCGCCCCCGTTGGCGACCGGGATGGTCGTTGTATCAGGATCGGCATGCGGATCGGGACTATCAGGATTCGCGGGATTGATGCGGATGTAGTGACGAGGAAATCCAGCCACCAGCCCTCCATTGTTAGTGACGGTCCATTCCTCAAGATGCGCCGCCAGCCAGTCCGCGTAGATGTGGATGAATCCGGCTGTTTCCGGTTCGGCGAAGTCCGCCGCGCAGATCATGCCGGCGATGACCATGGCGAGTGTGGAGGGCGAGTAGCCGGAATTTTCCTCCCAGCGCTCCTGACCGGTGACGGGGCCGCGCAGGATCAGATAGGCCGCCGCGCGGAAAACCATCCCGCGTGGATCGAACAAGCCAAGCTTCGCGCCCCGGTCGCGCAACCGCCATGCCAGCAGGACCGGTGCGGCGATTTCATCGAGTTGCAGTCCGCCCCAATACACGGTCCCGTTGATCCAACTGTTCTGCGGGAAGCTGCCGTCCTCCTTCTGCATCGACGCGAGCCAGATCAATGCGCGCAGCGGCGTGCCGGTCTGACCGCTGGCGAGAAGCGCGCTGGCGCTCTGGACCATGTCGCGCGTCCAGACGAGGTGGTAGCCGCCGAGATCGCCGTCGTCCTTGGCCTCGCCCCAGGGAATGCTCATCGAGGCGACCAGCGCGCCTTGGAAAACCTTGTCCTCATGCGCAAGCAGGACGCAGCGGCTCAGACGATACATGCCGCCTCCATCGGCCGTGTGCTCGCTGAAATCATCATCCGGATTGACCACCGTGCGCTGCCACTGCCGCACATAGCCCTCCCGGTGAACTTCAAACGGCACCGCCAGCGATTGCAGCAGCTTGGCCGCCGTGCTTTGGGAGCTTCCGCCGAGTGCGATGGCGATGGTGAATTCGTCACCATCCCGAAGATCGATTTCACCGGTTAGCGCGATGTTGCCGTTTTCAGCGGCATCGAACTCCCAGTCCATTCTGAAATTGTCCTTCAAGTCCCGCCAGCCATCGCTGGCTCCGACATAGCCGATGGAACGTCGCGAAAACCCGCTGCTGCATCCCATCACCAAATGTACGTCGTGCCGCGAGGCATGGAGCAGCTGCTGGCCGCCTGTTTCCGAACACCAGCCGGAATTGCCCGCGCCATGACGGGCGAGATGCGGCGCGAGCAGGGCGTAGAGCCGCAGTTTCCCGCGCAAGGAATCATCCAAGATTTCGAGTTTCGTATGCACGAGCAGCACCGAGCGGTGGGGATCGGTCAGCACGTGTTTGATGATGCGGTAGCGCCCGCTGCGTTCGGAATTCGTGATCCGATAGAAAACGCAGTCGCGTTCCGGGCATTCTATCAGATGATCGAGATCTCGCTTTTCCTCATGACAGAAGGTTTCCCCATCGCTGATGAGGAACTGGAAATCACGCGTGTTCGGCTGGTCCACATGCGGGTAATAGATCTCATTGACGATGCCGTGGCTCAGCGTGAACCAGACGCGGCAACTCGTATGATAGGCCGTGCCCAGCCCTTCCTTCGCACTCGATGTCCAGCGCGGCGCGATGCCGGGCGCGCCAAAGGCCATCGATTTCCCGGAAGGATTCATTGGGGGGTCTCAAGCGTCACCGCCGGCTTCACCTGTGAGAAATCCTTGTCCCAAAGCCGGCAACCGCCCGTAAATGCGTTCGCGTTGTCCCCCAGTCGCGCACCCTCCGGCAGCTCTTTCAGCAGTTCCGCATTGCCGCCACCGAGAACGACATCATCCGCTTCCATCGCGTTCTTCAGTAACTTGACGATATTCTTCACATGCTTCGTCCACTTCGATTTCCCCATGCGCTCAAGGCCCGCCAGGCCGACGTAATCCTCATACGTGCGGCGCTTTCGATAAGGAAGATGTGCCAGTTCCATCGGCACGAGAACGCCGTCGACAATCATCGCAGCCCCCATGCCGGTGCCCAGGCCGAGAAAGAGCATCCGCCCGCCCTGATAGCTGCCGAGCGCCTGCATGGCCGCGTCGTTGATGATTTTCACCGGGTGCTCGAGCGCGTTTTTGAAATCAAAGCCCACCCAGCCGGCACCGAGGTTGTGCGGATCGCTTGCGATATTGCCATGAACGACAAGGCCCGGGTAGCCAATCGTGATCACCTCGTATTCCCATCCGGCGATGCCCGCGCGAACCGCCTCGACCATTCGGGCGGCCGTCAATTTCGGGCCGGATGGAATTTTCAAAAGCCCCTCATGGCTCGTCGCCCTGACCTTCACGTTCGTGCCGCCTACATCGATAACCAGGATGTTCATTTGCTTGATTTCTTTTGGGGGTGACGCGTCGGAGGATGCAATATTCCGCGGCTTGCCGAAATCTCTAAATCACCGATTTTCGACCGTGCTGGGGCGGACTCGTCGCCCTGGTAGCGGATGTCTTCTGCGGAATTTCTAAGATTGCCTCTTTCCCGCGCCCGGGTTTAATATTGCCAATAACGCGAACCGGATGTGGAAATTCATACAAGATCACTGGCGGGACGGAATTGAGATCCTGCTTCTCGCCGCCTGTATCTATCAAATTTACCGGGCGTTCCGGGCCACCCGCGGGGCGCAGATTCTGGTGGGACTCGGCTCGATCCTGGTGGTGCTCACGCTGGTTTCCACGATTTTCAAATTCGAGGTGATCAGCTGGATCATCAAGGGCGCGGCAACCATCCTGACGGTGGCACTGATCGTGATTTTCCAACCGGAGCTGCGCAACGGCCTGGCGCGGTTGGGAAGCAACCCGCTGTTCTCGTTTTCCAGCAAAAGCAAGCTCGCCTTCCTGGAGCGCTTTGCCGACGCGGTGATCAATCTTTCCAAAAAGCGCATCGGCGCGCTGTTCGCGATTCAGCGCGGCATCAGCCTGAAGGACCATCTCGACAGCGGCGTGGTGCTGGACGCGCAGTTTTCGCCGGAACTCGCGATGACCGTATTCCACCCCAAGGCCCCGCTGCATGACGGCGGCATGATCATCGCCGACGAGCGCGTGGCCGGCGCGGCGTGTGTCTTTCCCGTGACGGAGCGGGAAATGAAGGACCGCTCGACGGGACTGCGCCACCGCGCGGCGATCGGCCTCACCGAGCGCACCGACGCCATCGCCGTGGTCGTCAGCGAGGAGACCGGCGGCATTTCCATCTGTGAGAACGGCGTGCTCCAGCGCAACCTCACCGAAAAACAATTCCGGGAGAAACTCGCGGAAATCTTCGTCTCCGGCAAACCGTCCCATGAAACTGAATCTGACCCACAACTGGATCGCAAAGGTCCTCTCCCTCCTTCTGGCGATCGCGATTTGGTTTCTGATTAAGGACCACCTGGCGAAGAGCGCCGATCCGTTCTCCAACGCACCCCGCGCCTATCCGGTCTATGATCCGCTGAGGGGCACGATCCGGAAATGACCCTTCACTCGGAGGATCCCGTCGAAGCCGGAAAATGCGCGGCTTCAAGCGTCGCGCCGCTTGCGCACCGCCGCAGCAAGGGTCTCCAGCGTCTCGACCGTGTCGTCCCAGCCGATGCAGGCGTCCGTCACCGATTGACCGCGGGTCAGCGGGGTTAGATCCTTGGCCAGCTTTTGGTTACCCTCCACGAGATTGGACTCGATCATCACCGAGGTGATCACCTTGGAGCCCGCCGCGATCTGGTTGGCGATGTTTCGCGCCACCAGCGGCTGGTTCCGATAGTCCTTCATGGAATTGCCGTGCGAGCAGTCCACCATCACGGATTCAATGAGTTTCTGCTCCCGCAGCATCTCGGCAGCGGCGTCGATCTCGGCTTTTTCATAATTCGGCCCGGATTTCCCGCCGCGCAGGATGAGGTGGCAGGATTCGTTGCCAGCGGTCGAAACAATCGCGGAAACGCCCTGCTTGGTCACGGAGAGAAAATGATGAGGACGCGACGATGATTGGATCGCATCCAGAGCGATCTGGATCGACCCGCCAGTGCCGTTTTTGAAACCGACCGGCATCGAGAGCCCGGACGCCAGTTCGCGGTGAATCTGCGACTCCGTGGTCCGTGCGCCGATGGCTCCCCACGCGATTAGATCCGCGATGTATTGCGGGGAAATCGTGTCCAGGAATTCGGTTCCGGCCGGCACGCCCATGTTCGCCAGATCCAGCAGCAACCCGCGCGCGATGCGCAGCCCTTGATTGATATCGAACGAGTCGTCGAGACTCGGGTCGTTGATGAGGCCCTTCCAGCCCACCGTCGTCCGCGGCTTTTCAAAATAGACGCGCATGATCACGAAAACGTCTTTTTCAATTCGTTTCGCCTCTTCCTTGAGCTTCAACGCATACTCCATGGCGGCTTCCGGATCATGAATCGAGCACGGCCCGACGATGGCCAGCAGGCGGTCATCCTCAC
>JBEDKU010000859.1:0-6349 GCA_041172045.1 Verrucomicrobiota bacterium
CGCGACGGCCCCATCCTCGCCAAGCGCTTCACCGTCGGCGGCATCACCCGCGACAAGGAGTACGACCTCACCAAAGGCACGCCCAACAGCCGCATCCTCTACTTCGCCTTCCACAAGACCAACGAGGAAAGCGCCGCGCAGATGCTGTTAGTCCACCTCAAGTCCGGCCTGCGCATGCGCAACCTCATCCGCCCGCTGCACTTCGCCGAGTTCGGCATCAAGAGCCGCTCCAGCGCGGGGAATCTCGTCACCAAACACGGCATCGAGAAAATCATCCGCGCGCCCAAGGACTACGATCCGAACCTCGGGGCTTGACCCGGGCGTTCCCGCCAGTGCTTCCATCCGCGCTTGGAGCATCCCAGCTACGGGAACCCTCCGTGCCATGCGAGGCCGCAAGGATGCCGCGTCCAGGACGAGGCATGCTCCGGACTTTGCATGAAATGCACACCTTTGAGCAAAATCCGGACAGACGCCCGTTTTCGGCGGACTAGGGTCGCTTTCAACAAGTTGGCGGATTTCCGAATCCCCGGCTCCAGCCAACTGCGAAGAAGCCCGGTCCGCCATGGCCCGGCCCAACCTAACTACGAACTGATGATCACCCTTGAGTCGTTAAAAGAAATTTTCCAAGGCGTCACCTCCCTGTTCGCGGTTGACCCGAAATTCGCCTTCGCGAGGCTGGGATTGATCGCTCTCGGATTTCTGCTGATGTTTCTCGGCCGGAAGGGAATCCTTGAAGCGCTGATCATGATCCCGATGGGTCTGGGAATGGCCACCATCAATGCGGCGGTGATGTTCTTCGACCCGCTGAATCCGGTCAACGAAGCCCACCGCGTGGGCAACCTCTTCGTCGAACCGCAAGCGGGCGCGACCATCGATGCGGTCAAGAACGCCGCCGACCTGATGACCATTTTACAAATCGACTGGCTGCAGCCGATCTACACCTTCACCTTCAGCAACGGCCTCATCGCCTGCTTCGTCTTCATGGGCATCGGATCCATGTTAGACATCGGCTTCGTGCTGGCGCGGCCGTTCACCAGCATGATCCTGGCGCTGTTCGCCGAGCTCGGCTCGTTCATCACCATCCCGATCGCGACCTTCTTCGGCTTCACGATCAAGGAAGCGGCGGCCATCGCAATCGTCGGCGGAGCGGACGGTCCGATGGTGCTCTTCACCTCGTTGAAACTCGCGCCGCACTTGTTCGTACCCATCGCGGTGGTGGCCTATCTCTACCTGGGACTAACCTATGGCGGCTACCCCTATCTGATCAAACTGATGGTGCCCAAGCGGCTGCGCAGCATCCCGATGGAGGCGCCGAAGAACCAGGCCAAGTTCTCCGCGTTCGAGAAGATGGTGGTGGCCTCGGTGATGTGCGTGCTGCTGTCCTTCCTGCTGCCGGTGGCCGCACCGCTGATCTTCTCGCTGTTTTTCGGCATCGTCGTCCGCGAGTCGGGCATCAAGGCGTTCCAGGATTTCATCGGCGGTCCGCTGCTCTACGGTTCGACGATGTTTCTCGGCCTGATGCTCGGCATCCTCTGCGATGCGAATACCATCATGGATCCCAAAGTGCTGCCCCTCCTGCTGCTAGGCTGTCTCGCGCTGCTGTTCTCCGGCATCGGCGGGCTGCTGGGCGGCTACTTCATGTATTTCGTCTCGGGTGGCAAGGTGAACCCCGTGGTGGGAATCGCCGGAGTCAGCTGCGTCCCGACCACCGCCAAACTCGCGCAGAAACTGGTCTCCAAGGACAACCCGCACGCCGTCATCATGCCGGCCGCATTGGGCGCCAACATCAGCGGCGTGATCACCACCGCCATCATCGCGGGCATCTTCTGCAGTCTACTCGCCAAATTCGTCGGTTAGTCGCACCCACTGACCTTTCGCCATCATGGAATCTCTAAAATTCACGCTCGTCGCCTACGGATTCACCATCATTTTCGCGATGATCATCGCCTGCTTTATCCCGGCGCTGGCCTGGGTGATCAAGAAGATGAATCTGGACCGCGACGAGGAACCGATGAATCTGGCTGTCCCATCTTCCGACTCAATGAAGGAGGAGGAAACCATCGCCGTCGCCATTGCCGTCGCGCACTTGCAGCGCAAATAACCCTTTCAAATCCGAATCTCAACTCACGCCTGCCGATGAAAAAAATCAACTTCATGCTCACCGCCTTTCGCGACGGATTCCAGTCCGTCTATGGCGCGCGCGTCTTTTCCTTCGACTATCTTCCCTGTGTCGAGTTCGCCGCCAAGGAATGCGGCATCACTCATTTCGAGGCCGGCGGCGGCGCGATGTTCCAGTCGCCGTTTTTCTATTCGAATGAAAACGCCTTCGACGTGATGGACGCCTTCCGCCGGGCCACCGGTCCGGACGCCGTGCTGCAAACCCTCTCCCGCGGCATCAACACCGTCGCCCTCAAGGCGCAACCGCAGGACATCCTCAAGCTGCACGCCCAGCTCTTCAAAAAACACGGCATGAGCGCGATCCGCAATTGCGACGCGCTCAACGACGCGCACAACCTCGTCGCCTCCGGCCACTGCATCGTCGATGCCGGGCTGAAGCACGAGGTTTCCATCACCATGATGGACCTGCCGCCCGGCTGCCGTGGCTCGCACACCGTCGAGTTTTACGAAAAAACCCTGCGCGACATCCTCGATTCCAAGCTCGCCTACGACTCCATCTGCTTCAAGGACTCCTCCGGCACCGCGAATCCGCGCAAGGTCCATGACACCATCAAGATGGCCCGCCGCATCCTCGGCGACGACGTTAAAATCGCCTTCCACTCGCACAACACCGCCGGCACCTGCGTCACCGCCTACATGGCCGCGCTCGAAGCGGGAGCGGATCAGATCGATCTCTCACTCGCGCCCGTTTCCGGCGGTGCCAGCCAGCCGGACGTGCTCACCATGTGGCACGCGCTGAAGGGCACCAACTACGAGCTCGACATCAACGTGCTAAAAATTATCGAGCTGGAGGAAATGTTCAAGGAGGCGATGAAAGGTTACTTCCTGCCACCCGAGTCGATGCGCGTGGATCCGCTCATTCCATTTTCCCCGATGCCCGGCGGCGCCCTAACCGCGAACACCCAGATGCTCCGCGACAACGACCTGATGAGCCGTTATTCCGAAGTGGTCGCCGCCCTCGGCGAGGTCATCAAAAAAGGCGGCCTTGGCAGTTCGGTGACTCCTGTCAGTCAGTTTTATTTCCAACAGGCGTTCAACAACGTCATGTTCGGCCCGTGGAAACAAATCGCCCGCGGCTATGGCAAGATGGTGCTCGGTTATTTCGGCAGAACCCCCATCCCACCGGATGCGACGATTGTGAAAATCGCGATGGACCAACTCGGCCTCGAACCGACCGTCGAACATCTGGATTATCTCGAAAACGACCCAGCCAGAGGTGCGGCAGCAGCCAAGGCGGTGCTCAAGGTCGAGCATCTGCCGGTGAACAATGAGAACATCTTCATCGTCGCCACCTGCGCTGAAAAAGGCGTCACCTTCCTCAAGGGACAGGCGACCATCGGCGTGCGCAAACGCAGCCAGGGACGCCCCAGCGACGCGGGTGCCGCACCGGCTCCCCTCCCCGTCCCCGCCTTCAGCAGCGCGCCGTCCGTCTGCACGGTCGCCCTCAACGGCAACACCTATCGCATCGTGCTCGACGGCACCAACGCCCTGGTCAACGGCACGATGTATGACGTGGAAGTCAGCGAATCCGGCCAACCGGCGCAACCCGCGCCGATGGTGCCTGGCATGCCCGAAGAATCCGCTCCGACGGCGGCTCCCGTCAAAGCCGCTCCCGTGGCCGCACCGCCGAAGCCGGCCGCTCCCAAGGCGGCAACCAAAGGCGTCGGCCAGCCGCTCATCACCCAGCTCCCGGGTCTCGTTCTGCGCATCGAAAAACCCGTCGGCTCGGCGGTGAAAGTCGGTGAAACGGTCCTCATCATCGAGTCGATGAAAATGGACAACGCCATCGTTTCCTCGGTCTCCGGAACCATCGCGGAAGTCCACGTCAAGCAAGGCGACCAAGTCCAGGCCGGGCAGGAACTCGCGCTCATCCGCTAGAAAATCCAAACGATCATGGCGCGCTATCGGGTCATCGAGTTCGCGGAACTGGACTCCACCAACCGCCATGCGTGCGCGCATCTCCAGGATCTCGCCGACGGCGACGTCATCCAGGCCACCGTACAAACCGACGGCCACGGACGTCTTGGCCGCCGCTGGATATCCCATATCCCGGGAAACCTTTGCGTTTCGATCGTCCTCAAGCCCGTGCACGCGCTCCCGGCGGAGTTGCCTCTCGCCAATCTCTCCCAGCTTCTATCACTCAGCGTGTGCCGTGCGCTCGACGCACGCAACGCCACCGCCACCATCAAGTGGCCCAACGATGTGCTCCTTGGCGGCCAGAAAATCGCCGGCCTGCTCGCGGAAACCGTCGTCCGCGGCGCGGGCGAGTTCATGGGACTGGTCCTCGGCCTCGGCATGAACCTGAACCTCGACAAGAAGAGCCTCGCCGCCATCGACCAACCCGCGACTTCACTCGCGGTGTGGACCGGCAAACCGGTGGATGTCGCCGCCTTCCGCGATGTGGTGCTGGAAACCTTTTTCGACCGTTACGATGAATTTCTTGAAGGTGGCTTCCGCTCGATCCGCGAGGAATACGTGGCGCTCTGTCCCTTCATCGGCCAAGAGCTCACCATCCGGCGGGGTCAGGCAACGATCCGCGGCCGGGCTCTCGGGCTTACCGCCGACGGAGCTCTCGAAGTCAAGACGCCCGACGGCGCGGTGGACGCGGTCGAACTCGGGGAAATAACCGGCACGCACTGCGCGGATAATGCTATTTAAACATCATTATTTTTACGATCGGGACAAGCGGATGGGAAAGTTTCATAAGAACAGCGACGACACAGCCGCCCGCCCGCCTCGCGATTCCCATCTCCCGCGGACCTAACCACCATCACCGATGAATCCATCAGAAGACGCCGCCCACGATCACACATTCCAATCGATCATGATCACCGACCCGCACGTGCTGTCGCCCGAGACGACGGTGGGCGAGGCGGTCGGATTGCTCATCAAGAACCGTGTGCTGTCGATGCCGGTGGTGGATGGCAACCGGCATTTCCTGGGGCAGTTCACCAAGAAACATTTCCTGTCACGACTGCTCCCGACCTTGGCGGTTCAAACCGACCCGCAGCACCAGGTGGAGCGGATGATCGAGGCCGGACTGCTGCAAGACACGCTGGAGGAAGTCCGCCAGCGCTACGCCGCCATCGCCGGCGAACCGGTGAGCATGCACTATGACACGAGCGTCACCGTGCTGCACCCCGACCAACCGCTGGTCACCGCTCTCTATCTACTTTACGCCGGACACAACGCCCTGCCCGTGGTGGAGCGTGGAAGCAAGATTCTCGCCGGGGTCGTTTCCACCTGGGACCTGCTCGCCCGCGTTACCCACCTGATCTAACTAAACACTCCCGATTCCATGTTACTTTCCATCCTAGGCCTCGATCCGATGTGGGTCGCCGTCGGCATCCTCATTTTCACCTACGCCGCCATCATGACGGAACGACTGAACCGGGCGATCGTCGCCTTGCTCGGTGCGGTGGTGATCATTTCCACCGGCATACTGAGCCAGGAAAACGCCATCAAAGGCATCGATTTCAACACCATCGGCCTGCTCACCGGGATGATGGTGATCGTGTCGATTTCCCGCAAGAGCGGCATTTTCGAATACCTCGCGATCTGGGCGGCCAAGCTGGCCAAGGGCAGTCCCGCCGGCATTCTGGCGCTGCTGGTGGTGATCACCGCGGTGGTTTCCGCGCTGTTGGACAACGTCACCACGGTGCTGCTCGTCGTCCCGGTGACGCTGGTCATCTGCAACCACCTCAAGGTGCCGCCCTATCCGTTCCTGCTCTCGCAGGTCATCGCCTCCAACATCGGCGGCACGGCCACGCTGATCGGCGACCCGCCTAACATCATCATCGGCGCCGGGGCGAACCTCTCGTTCAATTCCTTTGTGATCAACCTGGCTCCGGTCATCGCGATCATTCTCGTGGTGCATGTCATCGCCATTCATTTGTTCTGGGGAAGGCAACTGCGCACCACGCAGGAAGCCCGCGCGCGCATCATGGCCCTGGACGAGCGCGCCGCGATCACCGACAAGGTTCTGCTGGTCAAGTCGCTCATCGTCATCGGCTCGGTGCTGGTGGCATTCGTTTGCGCCCGGTTCATCGGCCTCGAGTCGGGAACCATCGGCATCGCGGGGGCGACCTTGATGCTGCTGTTCGACAACGTCGGCAAGTCATCGGAAAAACAAACCGAAAGCGTGACCCAGGTCTTCAACGAAGTAGAATGG